>NZ_CAJWCF010000092.1 GCF_913020055.1 uncultured Paraglaciecola sp.
ATTTTGGCTAAACGAAAGGGCAATGATAAGAGTAAATTGAGCTATACGGTTCATTATTCGGTTCCAAACTGGTTGCTTGACGGCAACTATTTTTATTGTCATGACATAAATCGGGCGTAACGTTACCAGATCACAACTTTGTGTAGCCTATGCTATTGAGTTACAACAAAAAGCGCAAGCATGTTACATAGGCAAAAGCCATTTTATTGGCTTCTGTTAAGTAAAACAGGGCTAATTAAACACTTCTCGCCAATGAATGATCCTGTCATTGCCTCTAAATAGGCCAAAGCTGACAGTTGCTTTAGGAAAGTCATCAGTATTGATGAAGCCATTCCCGTTCCAATCGTAATTTAAATAAGTTGGCCAAGTGACATCCAGATCCGTTGGATCTAACCAAATATTTAGCTCACCAGCTGTACCAGGGGGATTGAGCTCAAATTGGTTGCCAACTGAAAGCCCGAGCATTATGGTGCCTTCACTGGTGACGCTGCCAACTAGGCTAGCTAAACTATTGTCAGTTAATTCGATTTCTCCACCTGACTGCGTAAAATCAATATTGGTACAGTTATCATCAGTATTGATCAGCCACTGATTATCTTCAAAATATTCCGCTTTTATTGGCACATTGAGTGGTTCAGTTTCAGGGCCGTATGTGCTTTCCAATGTTAAGCGACCATAACGCATTTGTGTGCCGTTTACTTCGTCTATGTCCCATCCTAAACAGGTGTTGTCAGAATGACTGCTCTGATAACAAACCGTATCTTCGATGCCGTTTTGATCGGCAAAAGTATTGCTAAAAAAATTGCTGGCGAACGCGAGAGTGAGTTGTGCTTCAAAAGGTGACACAGGAGAAAAAGCGCTATTGTCATCTGGATTAACTTTGTTATACCGGAAGTGGCCGTTGTGTATCGTGATTGTGCCGGAACCATCGTAATTATCGTTGTTGGCGACCACTGGTTCGTCGCCTAAGTCAATCACACTGGCAGATTTTTCTTTAGCATAGGTCGAACTATCGAGGTAACTTAAATTAGCTTCCAAAGTGGCTTCATTAGGCAAATAGTTCCAATAAGTATCGCTGTAATTTGACGTTATTGTGTCAAGGGCATTGTATGCGGTTAAGGTAAACTTTGGCGATGTTTCAAATTGAATAGTTTGACCAAGGTAGCTAAATGTATTGCTGCAGGTATCCGCCAACGTTGGCGTATCTGTTAACACAACATTAAAATAGGCAGGATAAAAATCGCCTAAGGTTAAAATGCCATTCGATACAATTTCATTGCCAAGGTAATTTAAATCTTTAAAGTCTACTTGTATTCGCCCCACCTCATTGTAATAAGCTTGGTTAAAACTGTATTCACCCGCTACAAAGTGATCATCAGCCGTGCTAGAACTGATGTCTGGTGTATTAGAAAATAGCCCAGTGCTAGTCCTTGTGCCTGCTCCTGAATATTTAAAATTACCGTTTTCACCTGTGCCGCTTGGGGCAACCTTAGTGACCTTTAATTGGGGGGTTTCAGCTTGGTAATTAGGTAGTAAATTATCGTTGGTACCATATGCACCGATAACAAAAGTAAAGTCTTCGCCTGCTACGTAGTTATTTTGCTCGCCCACAGCACCGTATATTAATTCAGTTTGTGCCACGCTAAGTGCTAAATAACTAGGGTAAACATCAACGGTTTCGATATCAGAATGAGTAATAGTTACACCTTCCACATCAGCTTGAACGCTTAAGGTTAATCGTCCAGCATCTGGATAATTGAGTACGGCTAAACTAGCCACACCTAGATTATTGAATTCAACTTCAATACTGCCAGTATTATCACCGGTACCATCCCCTGAAATAGCAATACCATTCAATTGAGTTAGACATTGATTAGGTGAGTCGCAGTTATAGGTTAGGTTTATTTCTTGTATGCCTTCTAATAATGCTTCACACACATTTTCGTTGCTGCGTACTGCCCTCAAATTAACATTTGAAAAATTATTAGCCGCCAGTTGGTCAGCAAGAGTGTCACCAATATTCGCCCCATAAATTTCAAAACCATCATTTGCAAACGTTATCTCACAGGTTTCAGTACTTGCATTAAAACAAGTCAAATTGGCATCTGGGCTAGCACTGACTTTTGCTAAAGTGACGGTACCTTCATCTGTCACTCTTAAGTTTGTGCTGGTTTGTCCGGTAAAAACTAAAGTGTCACCGCCTTCAAAGCCAGAGGGAGATAAAGTGATTGAGGTTTCTTGATCAAATAAAGTGTCACAGCTTGCATCTGCACAGGCTTTTATGATCATGGCTTCTGCTTCACAAGTAAACCCTCTCGTGTCGTGCAATATTTCAAAATGGTCGACTGTACTAACAGGACAAACTCTGGCACTGCCGTCGTAATTGTCACCATTTAATTGGTTGGTATAAATTGCACTAACATCGCTAGCAGATAGGAGTAAATTGAACACTAGCAGTTCATCTAATTGCCCGTTAAAGTTCTCCCTACTGAAACTGCCTTCTATTCGGCCAATGCTCGAAAACGTGTTGCTAACGTCACCAGCACTAGAGCGTACGCTACTCTCTAAATTTCCGTCTACAAACACTTGTGTGTTGCCGCTGGTACTATCCCAAGTTAACACTATGTGGTGCCAAACATCATCGTTTACGGCGGTACTTGATTGAGCAGAACTACTGGAACCTTTTTGGATCCGCATATGGCCTGAGGCATCCAGGTATCCCCAAAAAATATCGTTGCTTCCCCTTCTTTGCTCAATACCGAGTATTCCAGGGGCTGCCCAGGCTGCGTTATTGCCGCTTTGCGTCGTTTTAATCCAGAAAGATAGACTAGCGGTAGAGTTGAGGGTTGAGTCGATCCCATCTGCATTGATGTAATCCCCTGTGCCATCAAATGTTCCTGCACGGCAAACTTGCCCCTCAGTAATAGTGGTGGTGTCTCCAATTCTCCTACCATCAAAATTGCTAGTCGAATTGTCATCGACTTCACCACTGCTGCCATCCCAACTCAATTCATCAAAACGGTACTCTAATACAGGTACCCTAGTTGCCGCCTCAACCTCATCGCCAATGGATACATGCCCTCCTTGATCTTGAACCAAATCATAACTTTGTTTTATCCAGTCTGGTGATCTGACCACGTTAGAGACACGGACTTCATCAATTAGACCTTTTAAGTCACCACCTGACCAGTCAGGATAGCCACCTATATGGGAGCCAAAGTTGGTCTTATTAATAGTCTCACTGGGGGCTGCGCCATTTGCATTACCGTTCAGATATAAAGTTGTGGTAAAGCTGTTTCGAGTGACAACAACGTGATTCCAAGCGTTTATGTTAAGGTTGGTGTTGTTGTAGAGTGCGTTATCGTCATTGCGCCAGTGTTCAATTTTTCCATTATCTTTGTCGAGACCAACCGATGCACCATAACTGCCGTATTGATACATTAACGGGTAGCTCCTGTCTCCAAAGTCACTAAATGGTTTGACCCACAGCGCTATGGTCCAATTAACGGTACTAAGATCCAATGAATCGTGTGTACCTAAGTTTATGTGAGTTTTGTCTCCAACATCAAAATCCAATGCCTTACCTATTTTACCCGAAGTCGATACAGGACTATTTTGCGGTGTGCCGTTATTTGAATTAGACGTTGAGTCTAGATTGGTAGCATTGGTACTTTCGCTCAGATGCCACACCCCTTTGTGACTGCTAACCCAAGTGCCACTAGCATTTTCGCCGGTCGTGGCTGAGGCATTGCCGTAATAAACTGCAATCGTTTTTCCCGCTGCCGGTAAGCTGTCTATCTCGACCCATACATCGGCACTTGCTGCGGTGTATGTTTCTATCTCAAAATCCAGTTCAGAACCACTATTTGCGCAGCTGGTGTTAATAAAGCGAATGTCGTAGTAATTAGACTGCATGTCTGAGTCATAGGCTAGGTCGATATAGGCTGGGAAATTACTTAGAGTGGTGGTGCCAGTGTTGGCAATCGTTATGTCACGGCATTTAGTCCAATTTGTGTCCCACCACTGCGCTTCCTCGATCACTAATTCATTATTGCTGGTATCAGATAAATCGCCATCGGCATCTGCCGAGGTAGCAACCACGTTGTATGTGTCAAGTGGCAGAGGTGTAATACTACTCAAGTCGAGCGTCCAGTTATCGCTCGAATTTGTCAGTTCGCTACTGTTTGACAGTGCATAGGTCACCGAGTTGACCATAACGGTAAGGCTGGTCGCGACCGAGCTCGAATAGGTACCATAAATAATCGGAGTGGTATCGGTGGTCGTTTGGCTGAAAACTGTTGGATTGACCATCGATGGTAAGGGCGTACATTGGCTATCTGAGGGACTGCAAGTACCATTCACAGTAGAATTATCGTCGATGTACAAACTGCCGCCTATTGTAGTGACGTTAGCCGTTAAATTAGCGTTTTTATGAATGGTCACGTTTCCTGATGCGGTTAAATTAGTAAAAACCATAGACGCAGAACCATCGATATGAAGTGTTGTGGCATTCACATTGAAAATATGGACACCCTTGTCGACCGATGTATTATCGGCGACTTTGAATTCTCCAGAAACATTTAAGGTGACATCACTCGTTAGAACAATGCTATGGTTTTTTCCAATTCTTACTTCGCTAGTGCAAGTATATGTAGGTCCAGAGCCAGAACAAGATGCAAAGGGACCGCTATCAATATTTGCCGGAAGAACATAGTTAGTCGCACTGGCGCTACTGAGTTGTAACAACAGACATACTAATATCGACAGAACCAAAGTTTTTATCATTTTAAGCACCATTTTTTCAGTGAGATTATTGACACATTGTGCAGGATCACAATCATCAGTAACGCTAGCTGGTTAGCCAGTTTTGATGATTGCAACACATCAACATTTATACTCTTGTTAAGCAGTACCTATCTGACAGCTACCGGTACTTTCAAAACGATGATGAGTATAGGTTGCATAGTCTCTGCATTGCAGGGTTTCAAACTCACGGCCAAAATTAAATAAAGCGACTATAAAGGAGATAAATGTTTTCACGACTACTCGCCCTCCAACATCGCATCAACATAAACAAAACGTGTCACGTTGATTTTACCTGCGGTACATTGCCCAGTGCTCCTAAAGGTCAAATAATTAAAGGTTTTGCCGCCGTCTACAATATCTTTAGACGGGCTTTCTTCAACGTTATAGCTGCAATTTTCTAAGCCAGTTACACCATTAAATATTTTTTCAGGGAGATGAGTACAACTCGCACCAAATTCGTCTGCCACAGCGCACTCTATTCCAGCTCGTGCTGCGTTTAATGCGCGTTGACCTAATACTTCATGAATAATAGCTTCCGACGAAGATGATAAGAGCCTGGTCATAGTGAGACCTAAAAGGGCCAAAACAATAATCACAAATAGAGCAATGACTAACATGCTGCCACGTTGAGCGACAGGTTTGGCTGTTAAATTGTGGCGATAAAAATTAGGGTACATTAGGAATATGTACCTCGCTGGAATAGTTGATGATTTCTTCGTTTCGCTCAAATCCTAGTAAAATATGTACCATGCTATTGCGGGTTAAAGTGGCACCATAAATTTTAAAAGGTGCCTCATCAGAATTGTTAAAATCATTGCTTATGTTTTCAGCCATCAATGTGCCTGAAGAATACACCAACTGAGTTTCAGTTATGTTTCCCTCATTTCGAAATATGCTGCGATTGCTGCTGTTAGCACAGTAACTAACAGTTCTTCTGGCAATGTATAGGCGTGAAGCAGGGGAGTGATCATCAAAAGCTGCCGCTAGGGTTAATTGCGCCGTTCCATTGGGGTCGTCAGCTGTGGAGCAGGCGCTGTCAGCGCCACCATCGCTGCAGGCAGTCATTTGTATCCGTTTGTTTAGACTTACGTCATATACTTCATTGTTATTAGTCGGATAGACAACAGCAAAATCACCTGCTTGCCAAATGAAACCATCCGGATTATTACCCCATTCAACAACAGTCGCCTGAGTGGAAGTATCGGGTAACACAGATAAGCTAGTATAAAAGCTGCCCCACTCTAAAGGCACAAACTCAACACATTGAATGGTTCCACTACTATTTGCTGTCACTCTCGCGCTATTTGGGATGGCCATGCGTAATTCGCGATTGATACGCTCTACTACAAAACGACTATCACCCAAAAGCTGGTCACGTTCAGTAACATCAGAATATATTTCAACACCAGTACGGATAAAACCTGATATGCCAACCGACACCACGCCCAAAACGATAATCACAGTGATTAATTCAATTAATGTAAACCCACGATTTGTCTTACCGAAATGAAGCATTAATAATTGCTCCTAAATGTTGAGAATATTATATCTTCATCATTAGGAGTGGTGACAGTGACAGTAATTAGCTTTGTATTGCCGACTATTGTATCTGCAATACCGTCCATATTTGCATCATAAACCACGCGGACATTAACACTGAATCCTTGATATAAATTGCTACCAGCCAACACTGTTGTCTGGTCTAGAGCGTTTTTTATCTGATCATCAGACACTGTTAAGCCATTGTAGTCGTCAACATCATCAAAACTTTCGCGGGTCTCACCATCTGGGCCTAAGTAAGCAATGCTGGTGCAGTTAGTCATGCAAAAGTTTGAACCACCTGTGCGATCAGAGTTTTCATCAAAAGACTTGCTAGCAATCTCATTGATCATTGACTGACCTAGCTCAGCCGCCCGTACTTGAAAAATCGGATCAACACTCTTTATCGCTTGAGGCACAATTAACGAAGTAAACATAACCAGCGCAATGGAAAAGACTATTATGCCAATCACCAATTCAATTAAGGTAAAACCAGCTGATTTATTCACATGCATGAATATAACCCTCTGACTCAATACAAACTGATACCGTCGTTTCACCAGTTAAGGTGATTTTGCAGCTAGCGCTACAATCTGCACCACCTTGCTTGGGACGGCCTAAACCATCAAAGTCGATATAATCAAAATTAGGCGTAGTCGTTAAACCCACCCCTTCTTTGCTCATTTCTGTGGCGTTAGTTGTGAGGTAATCAGGATTATTATAATCAATAGCGCTACCACAGGTATCGTCTTTGTCGCCAATTGGTGCATAAGTTAATACAGGTGGACCAAAAGCAGGCGTGGCTGAAGTGTCAAGAATGACTTTAAAACAATAACCATCACGATTGTCATACATTGCTCGGGTTTGCATATTACGTAAGGTGGATATGAGTCTTGCTTGATAAGTATATTCGGCAAAACCAGAGGTACCAGAAAACCGACTAAAAACTGAAACAGATAGAATGCTGATTAAAATAATCACAGTGATTAGTTCTACGAGAGTAAAACCTTTGTGCCTGAAGGAGTAACATGAATTATTTAACATCATTCCAACTATCGCGTGATATGACTCATATTGAGTATATTTTAGTAGAGCAAGGGGAATTCTCCCCTTGCTCTACTATTTAAAATCTAAAAGGTTAACAGCCACCAGTGACTGCTGTTACTGATGCTAAGATAACAGCACTAGTTGCTTCTGTGTATAACACATGGCAGCTAGCATCAGTTGCAGTCGTTAACGTATAATCAATTGTAGGTGAGCCTGTCGCAGGAATAACTGCAAACGTACCAGCCGCTGGAACATCATCAGTACCAGCACCTATTCCATGCACTAAAGTAAAGTCAGTAGTTCTGATATCAACCCAGCCAGATAATGTTGTGACTGTGGTTTTTTCGGCATCGGGATACCCAAAATCAGTATCAACGGTTTGTCCGCCTACGAATACTTGTGTCGTTGGTCCAGCGGCTTCCGCCGTTTTTTGCTCACCTGCAATAGCAGATTTGGCATAAACCAATTGCGAACCACCCCGCAACGCAGCTTTTACACCTTGTAAGGTAGAAGCAGTTGCATCACCCTGAATATCAATAAATTTAGGTGCTGCGGTAACAGCTAAAATACCTAAAATTACGATCACGATAATTAATTCAATTAATGTAAAACCACGTTGTTGTTGCATTATTTTTTTCCTTAAAGGAGCGTTTTTAAACTAAGTCCCTGAAATTGTTAGATGTTTTATACCATTTAAACATCAGTTAAAACTAATTACTTATGTTTTTTAGTTATCTTTTTTTATACCTGAGTATGCTTTTTGAGCTACAAGTTCGAAGCCATTTTTAAACTCACAGCTGTTTTTAATTATTACTAAATACTATCACCTGACCAATTCTTGGATCATAAATAAATCCGTTTCCTGCTAGATTATCTGTTGGTTCGGTGGTGCGATTTTTGACTGTTTGAGTTAGATAGTAATAACAGACATCATTGCCACCTGAACCTTCACCTGTTCTTACATTAGTAAAATATCGGTAATCTTCAAATGGACGTTCGTTCCAATCAGAAGATATAGTCGGGGCACTTTGCATGATTAGGTTGAATATACTCTCGCAGTCTAAAGTACTCATTTGGTCATCTTCACTGCTGCTATCGGTGTTTAATTGTCCTGTTGGGTAACCCGTATCTTTATCGATACCAACCTGGATGCTTTCAATAGTGACAAAAGTTGAATTAGATGCATTATTTTCTTTAGGGCGTCCTTCTAACTCCCATTCAGCTCGGACTAGACCGACACCTGTGGCAAAACCGCCGGCTACGCCATCTACAGTGGCATCTTCGGCATCAGCTGTAACATCGAGAAGTCTTGGTAAAGCAGTCGCGGCTAACAATCCCAAAATTACCACAACGATCACAAGTTCAATTAGGGTAAAGCCCGAAGCCATCTTTTTAGTGCGGTTAGAATACATATTGGTTTCAACTCTAGCGTTGTTGCTCATGATTGCGCTCCTAAAAGGTTTTTCACCTGCGAAGTTTTTAAGTAGGGTAGTCATTGTTTTACCTTTAATACTTGACCCGAAAACACTTTGTATTCGAAGTATGGGCCAGTTGATAATCGATATCGACAGACAGAGTCCAAAACATTATTAGTGAGTTTTAACCCATCATAATATTCTGCAAAAATCTTAAAGCCATCTATATCCATAGGAATATTTAACACCATATTCCAAATTTCGGCACAGCCCTCTGAGGTGGGTTCGGCCTTGGGCCAGCCTAAGCGACTCATAAAGATTGGTTTTCTGTCTTTTTCAACTAAGGTGTTGTTTTCGCCTATTTTATTTGAATATGTAATTAACATCACAATTTCGGGTCGACCTTCACCTTGCCACTGCCAATGTGAATTACTGACACTAGTAGAAAATTGCTCAGCAAAATTTTCTAATGCCATACGCCTGATATTGGTAGTGCTATCGTTTAAGTAAACGATAAAACCCAACATCAGGCTGACAAATACCAATACTACTGTGATATTCACATATAGGCTACGGCTACGTTCGTCTGTTGCTTGATTTCTTTGCATAATGTTAGCCTTTAATTGCTCCCATCATTTCCCACATTGGGGTGAAAATACCCAAGGCCAGTATTAGTACCATGCCTGCAACAACACTAATTAAGACGGGTTCAATTTTTGACATGAGACTTTTTAAATCATAGTCGACTTCGCGCTCATAAAATTCTGCCACTTCGGCTAATAACTCGTCTACGCGGCCTGTTTCTTCACCCACATTGATCATTTGTAAGACTAAAGGCGTGAACAACTTACTGCTACTGGCCACTCTGGATAGACTTTCACCTTTTTCAATATTCTTTCGCATACTCAAAATACGTTCTGCCATAAAGGCATTGTTGACTGCTTCTGCGACTAAATTTAGCGCCGACGTTAGTGGTACACCAGAGACCAACATCATAGAAAAACTGCGGGCAAATCGACCTAATAATGTACGTTCAAAAATGCTACCAACTATAGGTAACTTTAACTTAGTTCGGTCCCATTTATAACGGCCATTTTCAGTGCGTAAATACCTAATTAGTAAGAATATCAGAAGGGCAATGCCGACTAGCAGATAGGGCCATTTAGTAATAAAGAAACTAGAAGTGGCCAACAATATACGGGTCATTAAAGGCAGTTCAGCACCAAAAGATAAAAACATATCTGCAAAAATAGGAATAACGAAAATGTTCATGATCACCATAGCAATCACAATGGCAATCATCACGAACATAGGGTAACGGGTCGCCGCTTTGATTTGTTTGCGGGTTTCTTGTTCTCGCTCAAGGTAAAATGATAGCTGTAAAAAGGCTTCATCTAACTTACCGGTGTTTTCACCTACATGTACAATGCTGACAAATAACCGACCAAACACTTGGTTATGTTTGTTTAATGCTGAAGATAAGGTGCGACCTCGTTCTAGCTGATCTGCCACATCATCTAGTGCCATAGCCATACGTTTAGAGCCAGTGGTGTCAGCTAAGCCTTTTACTGCTCGTAAAATTGGGATACCTGACTTAGCTAAGGAATACATTTGCCGAGAAAAAATGACCAAATCATCGAGTGTGATGTTGGGTGTGAAAAATGAAATCTGGTTTAATTCATTCGCCTTGTCCTGGCTAGTTTCGGTTATTTTTATTGGGGTAAAGCTACGTCCGGATAATATTTGTGCTACAGACGAAGCATCAGCCGCTTCTAAAACGCCAGTTGCAAGTTCACCAGTAGATTTTCTAGCTGTGTAGCTAAATTGTGCCACCGTCGCCTCCCGGTGTTTGGTTGGTGGGTTCTAACTCAAAGGAAAAGCCAGATTTCTCAGGTGTTTCATTGCTAAGTGGTTGATTGGCAATTTGTTCTTCAACTACTTGTGCTAATTCCTGCTCAATGGATTCGTTGCTATCTAATTGATTTACTGACCTTTCATCTGCCACCATTTCTATCAATTTCAGCACTTCGTCTACAGTAGTGATACCCATTTTAGCGTACATCAGCGCCACTTTAGCTAGTGGCACAAATCCAGGACTTTTCTGCGCCGCCTGAGAGAAGGTGCCGGTATCATTTAGCTTCAATGCATTCATCATACTTTCGGTCATTTCAAGCAGTTCAAATACACCTATCCGCCCTTTATAACCGGTTTTGTTACAGGTTTGACAACCTTTACCGCGCTTAAATTTGATGGCTTGTAAATTATTATCCAGACTATTCAACCACAATAATTCTTCGGAATTAAGTTGATAGGCTTCGCTGCAATTGTCACAAATCTTGCGTACTAATCTTTGTGCTACTACAGCACGTAACGAACTGGCTACTAAATACCCCGGAGCGCCCATGTCTAATAACCTTACTGCGCTACTGATAGCGTTGTTAGTATGTAAGGTAGAAAGAACTAAGTGACCGGTTAATGCACCGCGTAAACCAATTTCGGCGGTTTCTTGGTCGCGCATTTCGCCGACCATTATAATGTCGGGATCCTGACGTAACGTGGTGCGCAACACATTTGAAAAATTAAGCCCAATCTTATTATTGGTTTGTACTTGATTGATTCTGGGTAGCCTATATTCTACAGGGTCTTCTACGGTAATAATTTTTGAGGCGGCTTTATTTAGCTCACTCAATGCACCATATAAAGTGGTGGTTTTGCCAGAGCCCGTGGGACCTGTGACTAAAATCATACCATGGGGACGGTGTAATAAACTTCTAAAACGAGTTAATAAATTATTCGGCATACCCGTTTGATCTAAAGTCAACAAACCAGCCGACTGATCGAGTAAACGCATCACCACTGATTCGCCTGCTTGGATCGGCATAGTCGATACCCGTACATCGATAGCATGGCCTTTGATACGTACACTGGTTCGTCCATCTTGTGGCAGGCGTTTCTCAGATATATCTAGTCCCGACATTAGTTTGAGCCTAAGTACTAATGCTGAGGCGATGTTTTTTTCTTGAATGACGTTTTCTTGTAACACACCGTCTACACGCATCCGAATGCGCAACGATGCCTCGTCAGGTTCAATATGGATATCTGAAGCTTTAGCCTGTACGGCATCTTCAAATATAGATTGTAACAATCTGGCAACGACAGTGTCTTGTTCGTCACCTACGCCAGTGTCAAAGTCGAATTCGGCTTCATCTTGATACTCTTCAGCCAATTCTTGTGCAAAAGAAGCTATTTCTTCGGTTCGGCGATAGAAATCATCATAGGCTTGAATCAGCTGTGTATCACTAACAACAGCCACATCTATGGGTTTGGGTAATAATCCCGACAATACGTCAATAGCCGCCAAATCAGCTGGATCGCTCATTGCCACGAGTAATCTGTCGCCTTTATCTTCAAGCACCAAGGCTCGGTGTCTGCGAGCTTGTACTTCAGGCAACATGTTAACCGCGCTTAGCGATACGTTATGTTGGCTGATGTCTACTAAAGGTACATTTAAGTGTTGCGACAAAAATGACAGCAGTTGGTTTTCAGTCACAAAACCCAGCTCAATCAACATAAAGCCTAATTTGCGGCCTGACTCTTTTTGCGCAGATAGGGTTTGCATCAACTGATCTTCGTTGATGATACCTTGCTGAACAAGTAAGTCGCCTAAACGAATTTTGGCTTTAGGTTTCATTTTGCTCCTGCTAATACTGAAATTCGTTGTTGAATAAAATCGTTCACCGACTCACCCAATTGATCAAGTGTGCTGGCTTTACTATAGGCCTGCACAGCCATATTAATATTACCTAATTGATCTTCTGCTATTGCTAAGCCTAACCACCATTTAGCATTAGTTGATTCGAGCGTAGACAACGTTTGATAATCGGACTTGGCCAATTTTGGGTGTTTTAGTTGTTGTGCTAATGCCGCACGATAAGCTAAATATTCAGCTTGATTATCTAAGTCGGGATTATTTTCAGCCAAAATATCCAAGGCTTGAGAAGGCTCTTTTTGAATGACGTACAAGCGCGCCAACATCAATCTCAAATCACTTTGAGTAGGGTGAAGCTCAATGCCTTGCACCAGTAGTAATTTAGATTGTGCGTAATGACCTTGAGCAAAAAGTAATGATGCTAGTTTTTTTCTAGCCTTAATATTATTTGGCTCGTTTTCCAATAGCTCGTTCAATAAACGCTGTGCCAAATCGAAATCATCATTATTGAGGCTCTCAGCAATTCGCTGCTTTAAACTGCTGGTGTTATTTGCTTGGCTGCTGCCAGTCATGCTAAAGCTTGATGTTGGTTCAGACGCCCGTTGGAGGTTGAACTTGGTGTTGTCTAGCGTCTCTAATTGTTGATCATTAGTGTCAATCGGTAATGGGGCAAGCTTAGTTATGATTGTTGTAGGTTCTGGTGGCAGTATTTTCTGCTTAGCCAGCATATGATTTGTTGAGACTACATCTGTTTCAGTCTCCCTCAATTCAATGTTAGCGTCTAAGGGTAAAACCGAGGCTGTTTCTAATTGTTTTTTGTCAGTGGCAACAGACATTTTTTGAACGACTACAAGCGGTTCAGCTGCAGTAGGTTCTTTATTTGTACTACCGCCAAACAATGGACTTTCATTTTTTAGGGCAAAAATGATGGCTGCAACAGCTAGCACGAGCAACACTAAAACCAATAGTTTTGATTGCTTTTTTTGCGGTGCTTGATAATCCGCATTTATTTCATCAGTTTGAGATTGACGGGCTTCTAAATCTTGTAGCATTTTATTCACTACACTCATACGGTGAACCCCAACCAAGCAAAATAAGCCAAACAAAAGGCTAACATCACAACTAAAACGCTGACAGATGAAATAAACAAAGCACTACTAGGTTGGTTGGCAGCTTCGGTGTCTTTTATGGCCAGTTTTACATGTAGTCGACTGATTTTTTGCAAGCCTTCGCCATAGGCTAACATCAAGGCTTTATGACATAGCACATTGACAATTCTGGGTGTTCCTTTGCTAGCCTTAAAAAGCAAAGTACAACATTTTCGGTCAAACAAATCGCCTCCACGATAATCTGCGACATTCATTCGATGTTTCACGTATTGAAAAACCTGATCGACATCCATTAATTGTAAAGTGTAGGAAAATGTCACCCGTTGTTTTAATTGCCTTAATTCTGGCAATGACAACTTATCGTTCAATTCTGGCTGACCAAATAATACAACCTGCAATAATTTACGTGACTCTGTTTCAAGATTGGTAATTAATCTGAGGGCTTCAATACTTTCTACTGGTAGCGCCTGAGCTTCATCAATAATCAGCACTACACCTTTGTTTTCTTGATGTAAGTGAATAAGGCGTTGTTGAATGCGCTGGGTAAACTCTTGCTGGTCTGCCTTGTCGGTTAATACCACGTTCAACTCACTCGCCACTGCTCGGCGCAGTTCAGTCGGAGTAAGATAAGGATTTGGAATATAAGCGGCGACAAAGTGCTTGGGTAATTCGTTTAATAACTTGCGACAAATCAGCGTTTTGCCTGTGCCGACTTCGCCTGTGACTTTAATAAAACCCTCGCCAGTTTTAAGCGCAGTCAATAATACCTGGATCGCCTCTTTATGACTGGGTAAGCCAAAAAAATAACTGGTGTTAGGTGTTAAGGTAAATGGTAGTTCTTTAATCCCATAGTGGTATAGATACATGATTAATCCACGTGCAGCCAATCGGCCATTTGATCTCTGCTACGTCTTAACTCCTGTTTCCAGGTGTTTTTATCCACTACAGTTGGCTTGATTAAAATGACTAATTCCTTTTTTATTTCACTGTTTTGTTTGTTTTTAAACAGGTTGCCTAAAATCGGAATATCACCCAATAGAGGTGTTTTGGATTCGGACTCTGAAATAATTGACTGCATTAATCCGCCAATCACCACTATTTCACCAGATTTTGCTCGAATCACGGTATCTGATTCACGGATATTACTTTGAGCAAGAGGCAATACAAATTGTTCTTGATTTAAGGTTACGATTTTTTCTTGCTCTTGGGTTTCAATCACTGAAGGATGCACATGTAATAAAACCATACCATCTTCATCTATTTGTGGGGTGACGTCTAACGCTATTCCGGAAAAGAAAGGGGTTAATTCAATATTCGGCACTACAGAAGTAGTACTGCTAGATATAGTGCTTTGGCTAGACACATCGGTAACAAAATACTCATCGTCTCCCACTTTAATCACCGCTTTTTGATTATTGATTGCAGTTACCCTTGGGCTAGACAACACCTGCACATTACCTTGGGTAGACAAAAGTGATAAAACCCCAGAAAAGTCTTTGTTAATAAACGATAAGCTGGTCACATTGCCTAAAGCGGCACTAATACTATTACCAATATTGCCTGCAGTATTAGAAAATTGAAAATCAGTGGATCCACTATTCGCTAAGATTTGGCCCCAATTAATACCCTGTTGATAACCATCATCTAGCGCCACTTCAATAATTCTGGCTTCGAGAATAACTTGTCTTTGAATGATTTCTTCAGATACATCTAAAAAGGCCTTCACGGCTCTAATTTCTTTGGGCATTGCTCGAACGGTAACTAACCCCGCTTGAGGTGTGACCATCACACTTTTACCTTCTCCTTGACCTATCATTGACTCTAACGTTGCCAAAAGTTCGGCCCAAAAATCTGTTTCAGTGCGAGTTGAAATACTAGTGCCGTTACTATTATTGCCTGAACCAAAGGTGTTATTATTGCCCGAGTTACTTGAGTTGCCACTAAAGCCGTTTTGTGAGTTGTTTCCACTGCTATTGTTACCGGATTCTTGCGAAACACCACCCGAAGTAATACTGGTTTGCGTTGAACCATCTCGTGTCATTAATAGGTAATTAATAGCGAAGGTTTCAGTTCGCATACCCGAAGGATAAATACGATAGATATTTTTCTTACGTTCAATTTCATAACCGTATAGTTCAGCAACCAAATCAAATACATCTGTCAGAGCTACCTGTTTTAAATCTAATGATATTTCACCAGTAACCTCTGGATGAATCGCTACACTATAAGGTGTGCCTTTGACTATACTGCTGAAAAATGCAGACGCCTCTACTTTCTGTGCATTAATATCATACTTAGATTCACCAAAGAGTTGGTTTAAGGTATCGCTTGGACCAGGCAATAGAGCTTGGTTTATTTCGTCAGGAACAGTTAATAGTGGCTTACCAGACAAGGTTTGACTGTGTTGTTTGTCTTGGTTTTCATATGCGGCAATAGCCGAGTCTAAAGAATGAGCCACAGCTGTGGTTTTCTGCTGACTTTGGCAAGAGCATATAGTTAAGATTATGCTCAGAAGTAGTAATTTCTTAAAAACCATTATTTGCATCTTTTTTTATGTTGTTGTTATTGACATAGAGCATCTGTTTACCATCTGAACCAACCAACTCTACGTGATTTTGACTGATCAGAACTACTTTGTAACCAAGCACTTGCTGCCCTTCTGCAAAACTTCTTCCATTTATAATAGCTTGTTTATAATCTTTGTTATGAATGATTGCTGTTAATTTTAGCGCCATTTCCGAGAGCATTTGGGGATTTTGAGCAGAATCTAGCATCGATTTGTTCGGATTGGGTTGAGTTGGATCCCTTAATACGTCTGCTTGTACGTTTGTTATGCCAAAACAGATTAATAATAACCATTTCATTTGCCCTTAAACCCCTATAAAAGCTTTGTTTGTACTGAGCGTGTATATTTCTAACTCAACATTTGCAGTTGGGTAGTCGTCGACTAAGTAGTCAAATTTTTTCCAATAAAATTGCCAGGGCAAAGATTCAAGTTTTTCAAGGTATCGTTGAATATCAAAATAGGTACCTTGAAATACTAGTGTCACGCCGTGTCGATAGAGGCCAGCTTGTGGTTCATCTTTCTCTTCGGCTTGACCAAATAAGATTGGAATAGGCGCAATAGATTGTAATTCAATTAGTTTTAATCCTTTACTGCCAGCTAACACACTCTCCAACATATTCGCCATTTCATTTGCTGGTACTAAGTTGTTAGTTTGTGCCTCTAATTGCTGAGCAATGCTTTGGATTTGGCCTTGCAAAACTTTGATTCTCTCATGTACTGGATCGTTTGGGTCAGTATTGAGTTTATCGGTCAAGGTATTCACTTGGCCTTCTAGAGAAGTCATCTCATTCATGCTGCTTAAATTGTTTTGCTGTAACTTTTCCGAATTTTTAAAGTGAGGCTCTAGCAAAAAGGTATACATCATTAATATCAGTACAACTAAGCCACAAATGAGAATTAAAAGCTGTTCTCGTAAGCTAATTTTAAGAAATTTAATCGATAGTTTTTTATACTCTTGCTCTAAAGTGCTACTCATTATTAGCGCCTTTTTCAACTGTTAGTTCTTTTCCAGTTGAAATAACAAAATTGAGTTGTTGTTCAGCATCTCTATAGAGTCGAGTGTCGGCAAACTCTTGACCACTAAAAAAGTCAGTTTGGCCCAATGAATTTAGCCACTTGGGTATTAGGGTTGAATCTGATGCAGCACCCTCCATGACGACATTTTTACCATTCAAATTTATATGAGTTAGCCACAGTCCCGTTTGATTATGACTGGCGAGATCTATCATTAGATTTGAAAAACCGTTTGATTTTAACCCCTCCTGACCGGCCAATTCATTTAACACGCGCTTTTTAAGGCTAATAAGCCTTTGGTTTATTTCCACTTGTTTGAGTAATTTCGGATCTACTTTCAAGTTGTCTACAGTATTTTGCAATTCTTCAACCAACATTTTTTGCTGTTGTTTGTTTTGTTCTATTTTGGCGATTTCCGATTTTAAATTTTGTTGTTTAGACGACTCCCAAAAGTATAGTACGCCCCCACAAAATAACGTAAACATCCAAACACCAAGTACAATAGACAGGCTCAGCAGGCGTAATTTCGGATGAAACTCTGGATGATAAAGGTTAACTCTATTTTTCATCAGGCAATCAAACTCGCATTATCAATTGCAGCGCCCAAGCTAGCAAAACTATTGGATTTTATGGGCATATCAGCGTTCGCTGTTACATCAGGTATGAAGTTTTCCACTGAGATAAAAATCACTTGTTTGATCATGTCGGCCAGAACATTTTGATGAATAGTATCCAAAGAAATATAGACTTTTTTGACTGGTGCTTGTCGTAATTGGCTTTCGAAATAATCCATAGAACGTTGAATTTCTAAGCTTAAATTATCCACCACGCCTATCTTCAGTTCTTCTTCAGAAAAGCTCCCTAAGTTTTCATATCCTCGTAAACGTCTTGAAAAAAATAATTGATTGTTCTTAAGAATGTTTAAGCTAAGTTGCCCACCTTCTTCTTGCTTTAACGTAATAACCGCATCATTACTGGGCGTCAGTAAGTTGCAGGTTGCCAGTTCTTCAATGCCAATGATATTTAGGGCTAATCCTGCTTTTAAAATACCATCTCTAATTTCAATGATGTCTCGCGTGCTTATTGCTACCACATTTAATTTTTTGACATTGGAGGCGGCTGCTGGGGGATCAAAATAATCAATGGTAAGTTCGTCATCACTGAATAATTGCTCTTTAACCGCCCATTGCAATGCTTGATGTAACTCGTCGTCTTCAACCGCAGGCCTATCTACTTGTAGCAGCTGGTATTTCGAAATGGATAAGGCGATATTACATTGAGTGTTGGTCAGAAGGTTTTTTTCGACGTAGGTTTTAAGCTCAGTTTGCCAATTATCAATAGATGTTGAATGTTGTTTTACCCAACAAACCTTGCCCTTGATTTTTTTTAGAGTGGATACATTGAAGTCGTTAACACCAAATTCAATCCCAACGGAATGAAATTTTGAGGCCTTACTAAATCGACCTTTAATAAAATCGCACCAACCAATTTGCATGTCACAGGCTTTATCGCTTAAAACTTCCTGCTATTACAGCAAAGATTGGTACAAAGCGCTAGTTTTAAATGGTCAGTGAGTCTAAGCGGTTTATTTAATAAATCCAATGATTTATATGAAGAAATGTGGGTGATTTTTAGTCAGTAAAGAATGCTGAATAAAATTATACTTTATCTTACCAGTACAACTTTCATTCAGCCATTTTTGCTAGGTTTAAGTTGTACTGGTTGAGTATTAGTTAACCCCAGATCTGCTTAAGCAACGATCATAGCATTAAGCTCTACGTCAGTTAAATTAAGGGATGGCTTATCTTTCTTTAAGCAATAAGCCACTAATCCTGCCAGTAAATT
>NZ_CAJWCF010000093.1 GCF_913020055.1 uncultured Paraglaciecola sp.
GATTCTCATTTAACCTTTGAATTTGAAGATCATTTTGTGATTGGCCCTAGTATTAGCTTTACGAATAAAGGGAGCTGTTTTGGTGAAAATGCTTTGGGAGAAAAGGGGGAACCTGTTAAGCAAGGTTTTGAATATGAGTCAGGTACCAACCCTCATTTTTTGACAGTTAAAGAGTTACAAGAATATGGAATAAAAGCATAAATATGATTCCTTATGGGAGGCAAAGTATTTCAGAAGAAGATATTCAAGCAGTTGTGAATGTTTTACGCTCTGATTATTTAACACAGGGCTCTGTTGTTCCGCAATTTGAGCAAGCGGTTGCGGATTATGTGGGGGCCAATTATGCAGTTGCAGTAAATAGTGGCACATCCGCGTTGCACCTTGCTTGTTTGGCTTTAGGGTTAGGTAAGGGAGATTACTTGTGGACTTCGCCCAATACCTTTGTTGCTTCAGCGAATTGTGCTTTGTATTGTGGTGCGCAGGTAGACTTTGTTGATATAGACCCGAAGACCTTTAATATGAGTATTAGTGCTTTAGAGTACAAATTACAGCAAGCAGAGAGAGCAGGTACTTTACCTAAAATAGTTATTCCTGTTCATTTTGCAGGGCTGTCGTGTGATATGAAAAAAATTACTCGTTTGGCCAAGCAATATGGTTTTTATATTATTGAAGATGCTTGTCATGCTATAGGTGGTAAATATTTAGATAAGCCGGTTGGTCATTGTCAATACTCAGATATAACTGTTTTTAGTTTTCATCCAGTGAAGATTATTACGACAGCAGAAGGTGGGATGGCTGTAACGCAGCAGCAGCATTTAGCAGAAAGAATGGCTTTATTGCGTAGTCATGGAATTACTCGTGAGACTAAGAAAATGACCCATGAGCCAGATGGACCTTGGTATTATCAGCAAATCGATTTGGGTTTTAATTACCGAATGACTGATTTGCAAGCGGCATTGGGTTTAAGTCAGTTAAAAAAAATTGGTGAATTTGTACGCCTGAGACATGATTTAAAACTGTATTACGATGATTTGATTGTAGGCCTGCCAGTTGCGACTCAATACCAAAGCTTGAATAGCTTTTCAGCATTGCATTTATACCCTATACAAATTGATTTAACGCAAATAACCCTGAGTTTCACTCAGGTATTTGAATTGCTAAGAGAGAATGGTATTGGCGTGAATGTTCATTATATCCCCGTGCATCTACAACCATATTATATTCAGCTAGGCTTCAAACCTGGAGATTTTCCGGTTGCAGAAGATTACTATACTAAAACCTTGTCACTTCCACTATATAGCGAGCTTAGTTTTGAGCAGCAGAATCTGGTTATTCAGGTGTTAACAGAGGTATTACAGTGAAGTTATGTGTGATTCCAGCGAGAGGAGGGAGTAGACGTATTCCACGCAAAAATATCCGGTTGTTTAATGGTAAGCCGATAATCGTTTATTCTATCGAAGCGGCACAGCAAAGTGGGTGCTTTGATCGGATTATTGTTTCTACAGATGATGAGGAAATAGCGAAAGTTGCCAAGCAGTATGGTGCGGAAGTGCCATTTATGCGACCAGCAGAATTATCTAATGACCATGCAGCAACTTTACCAGTGATTCGGCAGGCTATTGAGTGGTTTCAATTGCATGAAATGGAGCCCCAGTATGTTTGTTGCCTTTATGCAACCGCGCCTTTTATTGAGCCTAAATATATACAAGGTGCTTTTTTGCAATTACAGCAAACTGGTGCGGAATATTGTTTTAGTGCAACCAGTTTTCCATTTCCTATTCAGCGTGCAATTAAAATAAGTAAAGGCAATCGTGTGCAGATGTTTAATCCCGAAAATTTCAATACTCGTTCTCAGGATTTAGAAGAAGCTTTCCATGATGCAGGACAGTTCTATTGGGGTAAAAGGGCAGCTTTTTTGGCTGAGAAAATGATTTTTTCTGATATTGCAACACCTTATGTTTTGCCCCGTTATAAAGTACAAGATATTGATACACTTGAGGACTGGCATCGTGCTGAGGTGATGTATCAAGTACTCAATACTAAAGCAAGTTGAGTGGTATGGGTTTCGTATTTCGCGTAGATGCTTCAATACAAATAGGCACTGGTCATGTCATGCGTTGTTTGACTTTGGCGCATGCGTTAAAACTGCGTAATGCGGAGGTTAGATTTATCTGTCGTGAGCATTCAGGTAATTTGATCTCATATATTCAGCAACAGGGGTTTCAAGTATTAAGCTTACCCTTAGTGGAGCAGACTTTTGATCTCAGACATTTGATTCATGCTGCTTGGTTAGGTGTTACCCAAGCGCAGGATGCAGAGGCTTGTCGTGTAGCTTTACACGGTTACGCAGCAGACTGGCTTATAGTTGATCATTATGCTCTAGATTGCGAATGGGAAGAGGCTTTACAAGTCTACTATAATAACTTGATGGTCATTGATGATTTAGCTGATAGAGTGCATATATGTAATATTTTATTGGATCAAACGTATGGACGAGAAGCTTCAGCTTATCAAGGGAAAGTACCTGATGATTGTCAATCTTTGTTGGGGTCGCAGTATGCTTTATTAAGGCCTGAGTTTGCTCAATGGCGAGATTTTAGTTTGCAGCGTCGAGCTAATCCAGTGTTGAAAAATTTGCTGGTTACAATGGGAGGAGTTGATCAGGATAATGTTGCTGGGCAAGTTTTGGAAGTATTAGGTATTTGTGAATTACCAGAAGACATATCAATAATTGTCATACTAGGGTTAACGTCTCCACATGTGGCACAGATTAAAGCATTAGCTAGAAAAATGCCCTATAAAACTGAAGTTAAAACAGGGGTTAGTAATATGGCGGAAATTATGTCACACGCTGATATTGCAATTGGGGCTGCAGGAGCTACAACTTGGGAGCGCTGCTGTTTGGGGCTCCCCACTATCCTTATGCCTTTAGCTGGTAATCAGGGCGCGATTTTAGAAGTACTCACTGAGAAAGGTATATGTGAATCACTCAGCCTTAATCAGTTATCTATTTTTCCTAAAAAAATAAAGCATCTTGTTGCTAACCTTTCCAGCTTTATTGAGAAATGTAGTCTACTCACTAATGGTCAGGGCAGTGATTTAGTTGTAAGAGAGTTGTATGTCAATACTTAGGTCAATGCAGGATCAAGATTTAGCAATAGTTCGAAGTTGGCGTAATGACCCTAGAATTCGATCGTGCTTTTTTTCTCAGGCAGAAATTTCTATTTCTGAGCATGAAAATTGGTTTATTAAAAAACAGCAGGATGTGAATAATTATTTGAAAGTGTTTGAACTAGATGGACAAGCAAAAGGCTTTTTACAGCTTCTATGTATTCAGAGAAAACCGGAAATTTTTGAGTGGGGGTTTTATGTTGCCCCTGAGCATTTAGGTCAAGGTTTAGGGAAATTATTAGTGCGTAGTGCTATAGAGTTTGTTTTTAATGATCTAGACGCAAAAAAATTAATTGGTAAAGTAATTCAGGGCAATATTGTGTCGGAAAACATACATTATGCTCAGGGTTTTAAGCTAGAAGGTGTTCTTAGGAATGAGTGTTTTGTTTATCATGAGCTAAAAAATGTTTTATATTTTGGACTTTTAAAAAACGAATGGCGAAAATAATGAAGGAACTAAGCCACTTGAATATTAAAGGACGTTTGGTTGGCTATGATCAAGCACCGTATGTGATTGCAGAAATGTCTGCTAATCATAATGGCAATTTGGATAAGGCCATAGAAATTATTGCTATGGCAAAAGCGAGTGGTGTGGATGCGGTTAAAATACAAACGTATACACCTGATACTTTAACAATTGATTGTGATTTCCCCGATTTTCAATTAACTGAAGGCTTATGGCAGGGGCGCTCTTTATATCAATTATATCAAGAGGCTTTTATGCCTTGGGAATGGCATAAGACTTTGTTTGATTATGCGCAAAATATAGGTATTACCTTGTTTAGCTCGCCCTTTGATAAGACAGCCGTTGATTTGTTGGAGGACTTAAATGCGCCTGCCTATAAAATTGCTTCTTTTGAAGCAATAGATTTACCCCTGATTCAGTATGTTGCGAGTACTGGAAAACCGATGATTATTTCGACAGGTATGGCGGATGATGAGGAAATTTCAGAAGCCGTTAATGCAGCAGAAGAGGCAGGCTGCCAGCAACTTGCCTTATTGCATTGTGTCAGCGGGTACCCCGCTCCAGCGTCTGATTATAACTTGCGTACGATAACAGACATGCAAGAGCGATTTAAGTTGCCAATTGGTTTATCTGATCATACTTTAGATAATATTACTGCACTAAGTAGTGTTGCTTTAGGTGCTTGTATTATAGAAAAGCATGTGACTTTAGACCGTAGCAATGGTGGTCCTGATGATAGTTTTTCTTTACAGCCCAATGAGTTAAAGCAGTTAACACAAGATATAAAAACAGCATGGGCTGCTTTAGGTAAGGTTGATTATGGGCGAAAATCAAGTGAACAAACTAATGTGAAATTTCGTCGTTCCTTATACTTTGTTAAAGATATAAAGGCGGGGGAAGTTGTGACTGATGAGCATGTTAAAAGTGTACGACCAGGATTTGGCCTAGTGCCTAAAAATTACCCAGATGTGATTGGCCGAACTATGCTTCAGGCTGCGCTAAGGGGAACTCCAGTATCTTGGGCTTTATTGAAATAGATTGATTAGACAGCAGGTTAATATGAGTTATAGAACGGAGCAAGAGGCCTTTTGGGCTGGTGGATTTGGTAATGAATATATTGGTAGAAATAATGATACTGAGATAGTGGCTGCTAATCTAGCCTTGTTTGCTCGTATTCTTCAAGCGACTCAATCAATAGCTAGTGTTATTGAATTTGGTTCAAATATAGGCCTTAATTTACAGGCGATACGACATTTATTGCCTAAAGCCAATTTAGCAGCTATAGAGCTTAATACGCAAGCAGTGGCTGCTTTACAAAAACAACCTAATGTAAGCGTTTTTCATCAGTCAATTTTGGACTTTGAGCCAGAAATATCGCGTGACTTTGTGTTTATTAAAGGGGTTCTAATTCATATTAATCCAAATGAATTAGCGACGGTCTATGAAAAGTTGTATCGGTCGAGTAATCGCTATATTTGTATCGTCGAATATTATAGTCCTACTCCTGTTGAGCTAGATTATAGGGGGCATAATGGCAAACTGTTTAAGCGAGATTTTGCAGGGGAGATGTTGGATGCATATTCAAACCTTAAATTGCTAGATTATGGCTTTGTTTATCACCGGGATACGCATTTTGAGCAGGATGATTTGAATTGGTTCCTAATGGAAAAGAGGTAGTGAGATGCTAAAGTATTGTGTACGTTGTGTTATGCCACAAACTAAACCCGACCTTCATATGGATACTGAAGGTGTTTGTAGTGCTTGCCGGTCTTTTGAGAGTAGAAAAGAGGTTGATTGGGCGCAACGAGAAAAAGAGCTATTACTCCTTTTGAAGAAATTTAAAAGTAATGACAGTAATTGGGACTGTATTGTTCCTGTTAGTGGCGGGAAGGACAGTACTTATCAAGTAGTGCGTATGTTGCAATTAGGGCTTAACCCTCTTTGTGTAACTTCAACGACTTGCGATCTAAGTGATCTTGGTCGCACGAACATTGAGAATATTAAGCATTTAGGCGTTGATTATGTTGAGTTTTCACCGAATCCCCTTATTCGAGCTAAACTTAATAAAATTGGCTTGACCGAAGTGGGGGATATATCATGGCCAGAGCATGTTGGTATTTTTACTATTCCTGTACGTGCTGCAGTTCAATATAAAGTACCGCTTATAGTTTGGGGGGAAAATTCACAAAATGAATATGGTGGCCCGGCTGCAGCAGCGGAAAATAATACGTTAACAAGAGGCTGGTTGGAAGAGTTTGGAGGGCTACTTGGGCTTCGTGTCTCAGATCTTTCGGAAGTATATGGAATTGAGTCTAAATTTTTATTACCTTACCAGTATCCTTCTGATGCTGAACTTCAGCAGGTTGGTGTGACAGGGTTATTTTTAGGTCATTATTATCCTTGGGATGGGTTAGCTAATACATTAATTGCTCAGGCTCATGGTTTTACTTCTTTAGATAAAGCGGTAGAAGGGTCGATGGTTAATTATGAGAATTTAGATAACTACCAAACGGGAATACATGATTATTTTAAGTTTTTGAAGTTTGGCTTTTCTCGGACAACTGATATAGCCTGTTTACATTTAAGACGTGGGCGAATTACACGTAAAGATGCGCTGGATATTGTTCAGGTTCGTGATGGCAAGTTTCCATGGACATATTTAGGTAAATCCTTACATGATATTCTTGAGCTATTAGATATAACTGTCGATGAGTTTATTCGAATTTGTGACCGCTTTACGAATAAAAAAATATTTAAACGAGATGCATCAGGAGCTTTAATAAAGGATAAGGACGGTAATCTGGAAAAATTAAATTACGATAACCTATGAAGGTTGCCATTATTAATTATGGAATGGGTAACCTAGGGTCAGTACGTCGAGCTTTTGAGGATCTGGGGGCAGAAACGATTATTGCAAGTACGCCTGATGATTTATTGAAGGTAGATAAGATTGTACTGCCAGGCGTCGGTGCTTTTACTCAAGGGATGGCGCGTTTAAGTGCAGAAGGTTGGGTGCCTGCATTGCATAATGCGGTTATCAACCGGAAAACGCCTATACTCGGTATTTGTTTGGGAATGCAGATGTTAGCCACTCAAGGTTATGAAGGTGGGCAAACAGAAGGCTTAGGATTTATACCTGGAGAAATTCAAAAGTTAGATAATTTGGGTTGTAAATTAAGGTTACCACATGTTGGCTGGAATGAGGTGTATTACCCGTCGGTAGGTGAAATATTTGCGTGTATTAATAGCGCTACCGATTTTTATTTTGTGCATAGTTATGCATTTGTGCCCGATAGCGAAGAATATATTAGAGCAATTGTTAATTATGGTACTGAAATCGTTGCTGCAATCCAAAAATCACATATTTTTGGTTGTCAATTTCATCCAGAAAAAAGCTCTAAAGCTGGCAGACAACTGTTGAAAAATTTTTTAAATTATTAGCATGCTTAAAGTTCGAGTTATACCAACATTACTTTGGAAAGGGTTTGGTTTGGTTAAGGGGGTTGCGTTTAATAGTTGGCGACAAGTTGGAACCGTCCTGCCAGCAATTAAAATTTATAATGCAAGAGATGTAGATGAAATGATTTTGATGGATATCGAAGCATCTTTATTATCAATAGAGCCTGATGGAGACTCTATTGAATCATTTGCAGAGGAGTGTTCAATGCCGCTAACGGTAGGAGGCGGTATTAACAATTTAGAACAGGTGCAAAAATTACTTTATGCTGGAGCAGATAAAGTGACATTGAATTCATCTTTATATGAGACCCCAACTTTAATTAATGTTATTGCAAGTCACTTTGGTTCTCAGTGTCTTGTTGCAAGTATTGATGTTAGACAGAATGGCTTGGGGAAATATCAATGTTATAGCCATGCTGGCAGTGTTCCGACTCATAAGTGTGTGGTGCAATGGGCTAAAGAGGTCGCGGATAGAGGGGCTGGGGAGATTCTCCTTACGTCTATAGATAATGACGGTACGATGCAAGGGTATGATTTAGATTTGATTTCTCAGGTTTGTCAGAGTGTAGATATACCAGTGATTGCTTCGGGTGGAGCAGGAAAATATCAGGATATGGTTGATGCGGTTCAGCAGGCAGGTGCATCAGCTGTTGCAGCTGCTAGTATTTTTCATTTTACTGAAATGACACCTGCTGGCGCAAAGGCAGCACTACATAAAGTAGGAGTGCCTGTGCGAAAAATTTTTGCTAGCAATAGGGGTTTGTAATAGGTGAGCTATTGATAAGGGTGGAGTAATTGGTGGCTAATAATCATAAACTAAATGTTTTAATTGTGGGTTGCGGCAATATTGCTGGTGCATTTGATGAGAACAGAGGGGAGTATAAATTTCCTTATACTCATGCGGGTGCGTATGCTCAGGATGACCGGTTTAACATAGTGGGCTGTGTTGAGCCTGATCAAGTGAAAAGACTTGAGTTTATGAGTTTTTGGCTAGTCGACCAAGGGTGGAGCTCAATTGATGAGATACAAGGTGAAGTTGCGTTTGATATCATTAGTATATGTTCGCCCACTATTTATCATTATGAGAATATATTAAGTGCAATTGCGTTAAAACCTCAGTTAGTTTTTTGTGAAAAGCCAATTGCAGCTACATTACTTGATGCTGAAAGAATTGTTAATGAGTGTGAGCGTGCTGGTATTTTATTAGCGATCAATCATACCCGTACATGGGATCAAGTTTTACAACAACTAAAACTTGATATGGATAGTGGTAATTGGGGGGAATTAAGGTCAGTTGTTGGTTTATATAATAAAGGGATCTTAAATAATGGTTCGCACCTGCTGGATTTATTGCTGTTTCTCGTAGGTGAACTGCAAGTGATTAGTGTTGGGCCACCTACCTTTGATTTTTTTAATGATGATCCAACTGTTTCTGTTTTCTTGCAGAGTGATAAAGGTGTGGGTGTGCACTTAGTGTCTGGGAATGCGCAGGATTTTGCAATTTTTGAACTGCAGTTAATTTTTTCAAAAGGTGTTTTAGTTATGGAAGACTCTGGGTTTCGCTGGCGTGAGCGTATTGTAGAAAAAAGTGAGTTATTTACAGGGTATCAGTACCTGAATGCAGGGAAATATAAGAAAGGGGCTTATGAGCGGGCAATGAAATATGCAGTTGACAACATTTATCATTCAGTTGTAGAAGGGAAGCCTCTAAAGAAAAATGGAAGGATGGCTTTAAGAGTACAGTTTTTATGTGAGCAAATTAGACAGTTAGCGGTAGTATAAAAGACATGAGTAAGTGCAAATTTGATCGACAAGATAAAGAGGGTGCATTAGCTATCTTAGGGGGCGAGAGAGCAATTGATAAGCTTTTTATGGTCTATAATTCCCTTGGTAAAGAAGAGAAGCAAGCGGCTATAGGTGTTTTGGAAACTGGGGTGTTATCTCAATTTATTGGTGGTTGGCATGAGCACTTTTATGGAGGCCCCAAAGTTCGAGAATTTGAGCGTGCTTGTGAAACTTATTTTGACATTAAACATGCGGTTACTTTTAACTCTTTAACATCAGGGTTGATTTCTGCAGTAGGAGCCATCGGACTTGAGCCAGGCGATGAAGTTATTGTTAGCCCCTGGACTATGTGTGCAAGTGCAACAGCTATTTTGCATTGGAATGCCATACCTGTTTTTGCTGATATTGAAACAGAGACATTTAATTTGGACTTAAAGTCGGTTGAAGCGAATATTTCGCCTTATACGAAAGCGATTATTGCAGTAGATATTTTTGGTCATCCTGTCGATATGGATGCATTAATGACTTTGGCAGAAAAATATAATTTAAAAATCATCTCAGATACAGCGCAAGCTCCAAGTGCTTTCTATAAAGAACAATATGCGGGTACATTGGCAGATATAGGTGGGTATAGCTTGAATTATCATAAGCATATTCATACAGGTGAGGGTGGCATTATGGTCACTAATGATGATGAGTATGCGGAAAAAATGCGATTAATCCGTAATCATGCAGAAGCGGTTGTGGGGAGCAAAGGTGAAACCGACTTAGTTAATATGGTTGGTTATAATTTTCGTTTAGGTGAAATAGAATCTGCAATTGGTATTGAGCAATTAAAAAAGTTACCTGATTTTGTAATGCGCCGACAAATTATTGCTGAGCAGTTATCAAGTGGTTTGAAAAATTTACTAGGATTGAGAACTCCAATAATTAAACCAAACTGTACCCATGCTTATTATGTGTACCCTATCCTTTTAAATATAGATTTGTTAGGAGTAAGTCGGCAAGTAATTTTTGATGCTTTAGATGCTGAAGGGGTTTCTGGGTTAATACAGGGGTATGTGAATTTACACTTATTACCCATGTACCAGAGAAAAATAGCATATGGAAAGAAGGGGTTTCCGTGGACAGCTGAATTTTGTAAACGAAATGTGAATTATGATTTGGGGGTTTGTCCTGTTGCGGAACAATTACACAGAGAAACTTTTTTAGGATACCAAATGTGCTTGTATGAATTAACTGATGATGATGTTCAGTTGGTAATTTATGCGTTTAAGAAAGTATGGTCTAATTTGGGGGATTTGAGTGAATATGAAAAAGGTCGATAAGTATCATGACTTTCCATTATGCGGAAAAAGAATCACATTAAAAAAGTTTTCTAAGAAAGATATTACGCCTGAATATATTGCTTGGCTTAATAGTAAAGTTATTATGAAACACAGCCATCAGCGATTATCTGTTCATAATGCTATGAGTTGCATGCAGTATGTTGACTCTTTTTGTATGACTGATAATTTATTTTTATCGATTTATGTCGAAGAGTTACTGGTTGGTACTATGACTGCTTATATCTCCATTGAGGAGAAAATCGCTGATTTGGGGGTTTTGGTGGGAGACCGTATGTGGGGGAAAGGTATAGGTTATGAAGCATGGCAAACATTAATGGATTATTTATTGCTTCAGGAGTTTAGAGTAACGGCAGGAACAGTGCCTAGCAATATAGCCATGAAAAAAATTGCTATGCGGTCAGGAATGAAGTCACAAGGGGAGGATTACCTTGAAGAGGTAATTAATGGGGTAACTATGAGTACTTTGTACTCATTATATGTGGCTCCTTAATCTAGGTTTGTATGCATAAGGGTAAGGGGTTAGCTTACAGTATTAACTAGAGAAAAATTAATGGAAGTGAAAGAATTTTGTTTAATTGTTGCTCATGATGCGGGTGGTGCAGAAATACTTGTTAATTATGTAGTACAAAAAAAAGTCCCCTGTATTTTTGCTCTTGATGGACCTGCAATCAAGATTTTTTTGCGAAAAATCCCAGGCTTATCAATATGTAGTTTAGAGCAAGGGATTCAACAGGCTAGTTGGGTGCTTTGTGGTACAAGTTGGCAATCGGATTTAGAGTGGCGTGCGATTAAATTAGCAAAAAAAAGGCAGTTAAAGGTTGTTACCTTTCTGGATCATTGGGTAAATTATCAAGAACGATTTGTACGAAATGGAATTAGACAATTACCTGATCAAATATGGGTTGGTGATACAGATGCAGAAAAGGTTGCTCAATCTTGTTTTCCTGACCTACCCATTAGGGTAGAAGACAATCCTTATTTATTAGGTATAAAGAAGCAGCTTGCTAGTCTACAGTATTTAGTAAAAAAAGAGGAAAATAAGACCGTCGTTTTGTTTGTAAGTGAAAATATATCGGGACATGCTTTATTAAAATATGGGGATAAGGATTATTTTGGGTATACAGAATTCGGGGCTCTAGATTTTTTATTAGAAAATTTATGTTTAGTTTCTGATAAACCTATTGATAAGTTGATTATTAGGCCTCACCCATCAGATGAGAAAGGTAAGTATTCAGTTTATCAGAAAAAATTCCCTGAACTTATTACAGTAAGCGAGAATTCAACGCTATTAAAAGATATTTCCCTGGCTGATATAGTTGCAGGGTGTGAAAGCATGGCTTTAGTCGTTGCCTTGGTAGCTGAGAAATATGCTATTAGTTGTATACCAGGGCAACAAGAAGTAAGGCTTCCACATAGTAAAATTCACAGATTGAAAAATATGTTATAGGTTGTCTGAATAAAAAAAACTAAAGAAATATTTCATTTAGTCGATACACATAACGAGTTTAAAAATTATGTTGAATTTATTTTAATTATTTTCTTAATCGATCTTAAGTATTAGGAAATCTTGGAGGGTAGTATCATGGCAATGGTAATCAATACAAACGTAGCATCCATTAATAGTCAACGTCAGTTAACAAATACTAATAATGCATTAGCAACATCAATGGAGCGTTTATCATCAGGTTTACGTGTTAACTCTGCTAAAGATGATGCGGCAGGTTTAGCAATTGGTAATAAAATGGATTCCCAGATTAGAGGTATGACTGTCGCAACACGAAATGCAAGTGATGGTATTTCTATGGCGCAAACAGCTGAATCAGCTATGGGTGAAATCACTAATACCATGCAAAGAATGCGTGATTTAGCTGTACAGTCTGGGAATGACGGGGCCGTTACTGCTAAGGACAGAGAAAAACTACAATCAGAGTATAAACAGTTGAATGATGAGTTATCACGGATTGTGAAAAATACAGAGTTTAATGGTAAAAAAATTATTAACGGCTCATTGTCTGGTGGTATTGCTATTCAAGTTGGTGCGAACACTACAGCTGATAACCAAATTTCAGTTGATGTTGCCAATGTGTCAGGAACTATATCTGATGTAACTGCTGCAAGTATAGGTAGCGATGCTACAGCGACAGGGGCTTTAGCAGCTATAGCCGCAATTGATGCAGCAATTGAAGCAATCGATACTTCGAGAGCTAAGTTAGGTGCGGTACAGAATCGATTTACAACTACCATTTCTAATTTACAGTCTTCTATTGAAAATCAATCTGCGGCTAAATCTCGTATTATGGATACTGATTTTGCGATGGAAACAGCTGAATTGAGTCGAAACCAGATTCTTCAGCAAGCGGGTACTGCGATGTTATCTCAGGCAAATCAGGCGCCAAATGCAGTGCTTGGGTTATTAAGGTAAAATGAGTAAAAAATGAATACCCTCGATTGAGAGGGTATTCGTTTTTTGTAATAGCGTTGAGGTGACTTATGAATAATGATATTTCGAATGTAACAAATGTGTCATTTTCTCCTCTTGCTCGTGAAGCTAAGAATACTCAAAAGCCAGAAAGCAACATCCTTAAAAGTGCTGAAGATTACCAGCTAAAGAAAACTACAGAACAGGGGGCTGATAATAAGCAGTCACCTGCTAAAGTGACCTCTTTGGATGAAGCTCGGAAGTTAGTTGAAGAGGGAAATAAAATACTTGAAAATGTACAAAGAAATTTACAGTTCAAGGTAGATGACTCAACTAAACGGGTCGTAATGAGTATTGTGGATAAGCAAACAGGTGAAACAATACGCCAAGTGCCCACTGAAGATGTTTTGGCACTTGCAAAAAGAATGCAAGAATCTGATGGCAAATCTGGCAGTATTGAAGGATATATCGCTTAGGTGAGAATAAAAAGGTTAGGGGGGAGCGGATATGGCTATAACATCATCATTAGGAATTGGTAGTGGGATGGATATCAATGCTATCGTTAGTCAACTGGTTCAGGTTGAAGGTCAGCCTGCTTATGGCTCGATAGAGAGGAAAGAAAGCGCTGCTAATGATCGTTTAAGTGCATTGGGACGCTTAAAGTCATCTTTATCTGATTTTCGTACTGCAACGGGCAAGCTTAATGAGCTTGGCTCTTTTAGTGCGCATAAAGTAAGCTCTGCAAATGAGGATGTTTTAACTGCTACGGCTGATTTAGGAGCAGCTACTGGATCTTACTCTATGGAGGTACAGCAGTTAGCAGAGGCGCATAAACTGACTTCCAAAGGTTATTCGGGCTACAGTGATATTGTTGGTAGTGGGGCGTTGACCTTGTCAGTTGGCGGTAATGATTTTTCAGTTACTTTAGATGCTACCAATAATACTTTACAAGGTGTTCGTGATGCCATAAACCAAGCAGGTGATAATACAGGCGTTAATGCGAGTATTATTAATGTTGATGATGGTGTCGGAGGTACAGTTTCTAAATTGGTTTTAACATCAAAAGAGACTGGGACAGCGAATAATATATCTATTACAGCAGTAGAAGACCCCGCTGTTCCTGGTTTATCTAGTTTAGTATATGATCCCGCTGGGACTGGAGTGACTAATTTAACCGAACAAAATGAAGCCCAAGATGCGAAAGTTTTTGTTGACGGGCAATTAGCTACGAGAAGTAGTAATTCAATTGATGATATTATACAAGGTGTTACTTTAGATTTAAAAACAGCGGAAATAGGGGGTGTTTTTAATTTAGATGTTACTTTAGATGAGGAAAGCATTAAGGAAGTCGCTGAAGGCTTTGTATCAGCCTATAATGGTTTAATGTCTATTGTTAAAGACTTAGGTAAGTTTGATGCTGAAGGTGAAGGTTCTGGGGCGTTAATTGGAGATTCAACATTGCGTAATGTGCAGACGCAAATACGTCAAGCGGTGAGTGATACGGTAAGTAGTGCTACTACGGATTATGATTCTCTGGCCACTATAGGTATTACTATGGATCGAGATGGCGTGATGTCCTTGAATAGTACTGACTTTTCTAATGCTTTAAAATCAAATATAAACGCAGTAAGTGACGTATTTTCATCACGTGATGGTGTTGCTGCTCGGTTAGATACTCGATTAGACCAGTATTTGAATTCAGGTGGAACTTTTGATTTACAGACTAAATCACTGAATAAACAATTAAGTAAACTTTCTGATGAGCGTGATACTGTCGCACTTAGACTAGATAACTTAGAACGTACGCTAATGAAACAATTTATTGCTATGGATGTTACTGTGGGGCGATTTCAGTCTACAGGGGCTTATTTGGCATCGCAATTAGCGAATCTTTGATTCCAAAGGATATATAAATGAGACCTACTATGTATAGAAACAATGCAAATAAATATGCGGCTATTCATACAGAGTCAGTTGCAGAAGAGGCTTCTCCTCATAAACTAATTCAGATGTTAATGAGTGGTTTTTTAATGCGAGTTAATGCTGCAAAAGGTGCAATGACCCGTCACGACTATCAAGAAAAAAGTATTCAAATCTCTAAAGCTTCGGGGATTGTTGGTGGTTTAATTGATGGGCTTGACTTGGAAAATGGTGGGGATATATCTGTTAACTTGCATAGTTTGTATGAGTATATTAATTCACGATTATTTCAGGCGAGTGCTGAGAATAGTGTTGACATATTAGATGAAGTGAGTAATTTAATGCGTGAAGTGCAAGTAGCATGGAATGCCATTCCAGAAATGTATCAATAACGCCTATGAGTTTAATGGTTAATGGCCTTGTTTCTCAGTGTTTAAGTTATTCTGGAAAAATACAGAGCGCCTTATCTAGTGGTGATTGGGAGGCATTAAATAAGCTTTTAGAAGATAGGCAGCTTGATTTAGAGAAGCTGGTCTCTTTAATGACAGCTGAAGATAAAGCACCTCAGCTTAAAGAGTTGATTCTAAGTATACAGGAAGCAGATAAATACTTTGTGCAGGTGTTAAAAGAAAAAAAGCAAGATATTGAGTCTCAAATTTTTTCCCTTAAGAAAGGGAGAAAGTCCATTAAGGCTTACCAATTATAAAACAATAAGTTATATTTTATTGTTGTTAATACTCAAGTAGCTTCAGTTCGTTTTTTGTTTCCTATTTCCATTTTTAAGGTTAAAGCTATTTCCATTCCTGGGTCAACTGTCAAAATATGCTCAAGCATTAATTCTGCGGCTTCATATACCTTCATATCCATATATAATCTTGTTAGTTTTAGTTTGCAAACTAAGTCTTCTGGAAAAAAGTTAACATATTCTGTGTAGCAATCAATTGCCAAGATATTATCGCCAGTGAGATGGGCTGATTCAGCATAGAATGGAAGGTATGTAGGAGATAACTGAGAAAGGCATTTTAAGGCTAAAAGAGTATTTGAGTGATCGTTTGTTCGGATGCTTATAGCGGTAACTCTAAGTAATGCCTCTTCTAATAGTGGGGAATTCTCAATGTTTAGAATTTTATTATGGAGCTCTAGCGCAAGTTGTGTGTCACCTTCTTGCTCTGCAATATAAGCTGATATCAAGTATTGATAATCTTCTTTTTCAGTTGTTTCAATATGGCGTAAACTATTGAGTAAATCTTTTAATTTATCAGTCTTGTTATGCTTAAATAATAAAGTCGCTTTAGCTTTTAATAAGGCTAAGGAAGACTGGTTTTCCGTCATTTTTTTAAATGCTGTATCAGTGGTATTTAAAATAGATTGAAATTCTTCACTTAGATTTTTAAATTCTAAACGGGCTGTTTCGGGGATATTTATATTAGAATGCAGATTTTTCCATATATTAATACGATTGTAGCTTTTATCTTTTGTCCATTGCCTGATTAATACAGAGAAATCAGGATTATCTTTAAGCTCTTCGGTGCGTGTTTGAGTGCGTAATAGTGTATCTTCAAAGAGAGAGAGTAGTTCTGAAGAGGCAGATTTATAAGATGTATAATAAATTTTTCCAATTTCTTGAGCTTTTTCAGCGCCCCATAACTCGCTATCACCATAAGGGGAAGTTATTCTGATGAAATCCCGTACTCCGAAACTTTTTGTCAGTTCTGCATAAAGCTTGTGTTTCTTTTTTAGTTGCCTTTCAATTGAATCAAGCTCTTGTTTGTCCTTAGGGTTTTCTATAGACCCTTGTTCACTATACATTTCATTGTTTATTTTTAGAGCTTTTATTGCAAGTTTTTTAATAGCCTTTAAGTGGTGAATAGCTTTATTCAGCTCATTGGTGAGTAATTGGTAGTGAGTTTGTAGTTCGGGGATACCTAGTTGGGGTATTGATATGCTTGTGTCTTGAGTTACTTGGGGGGCAAATACAAAATTCTCTGGTAGAGTATGAATAACGTTTTCTGCGATAGCAGCATCAGCAGATAAGTTAATGATAGTTTTATTTTTTGCTTTAATTTCACCGGCTTGAAACCCTAGGTTTTGTAAAGCAATATGGTATTCGGGTTCAGTTGTGCGCATTACACCACTATAGGTTTCTACTTCTAATAATGAGGAGTCATACTTTGGGCCAGATATGGCTTCATCGCTGCCTTCTGCATGAGTAATGCCTTCTGCTGTAAAGCAAAGGTCAAACCCGGCTAGTAGAATTTGTTTGCAACCAGAGTAATGTGCTGCGGCAAGTGCGCTGTTAGAAACTGTAGGGCCTGCTGAGTTAATGTTTTTAGGGTTGGCATTTGTTTTCCAGGGGAAACGATTTCCAAAATATAATTTGACGCCAGTCCATTGGTTAACGAGTGCCGGATCTACATGGTGAGAGTGAATAAATACGCTTTTTTTAAATAAAAACATTTCTTTACTTACATCGATGTTTTCCGGAGCGGGGTCAACTGAGCAAACAAAGTCAGGTTCTATATTAGTGTTAATGAGTTGTCGCGAAATACGTGAAACAGAAAAGATAACAAGTTTATTTCTGTTTTCTTTTACCCATGGTAGTATTTTAGTAAGAGATGGTCCTCCAGCAAGAACTATGGCTGTTCTACCTTTATAAATATTTTCAATTGATTTTACGGGTAATATATTATCAGCAATATTTTGAATTTGGCAGCGAATGAAAAACTGGGTGCCGAGGCTACTTGTGAATTGAAATTGTAAAGATTGAAGTTCCTCGGATATTTTCCAGCTTAATTCAGGGTACTCAATTAAACTAGCCTGTTGAGCACAAATTGCTTTAAACATCTTTACATTACGTAAAAAACTATAATCTTTTAGTTTTAACTCTAATGCTTGATCTTTCCATTTTGTTGCAGAAGTACATATAATGCTGGGGTCAAGGAAGTCAAGTAGTTGGTGTTGGTGAAGTTGATTTAAAATCTCATCAATTTCGATAAACAGGTAGCGAGTTCCTAATGGCACCCCTTGTTCTTGAATATATTTAGGGAGCAAGCCCGAGTCTGTACCTATGATGATATAGAGTGAATCTTCATCAAATATTTTTTTTTTAAATTCAGTGTCGAATATAACTTTAGCACTTATTTTACTAAAACTATCACGATTAACATTATATAAAAAGTGTTCGTTAAAACGATTTGTTTTTAACGCACTTGCAGAGAATTGTAAAATATCAGTGATAAGCATAGTGAATAGGGAGGAATGTTAGGAAATTATGTGCCATTACTTATCTTAACTTAATTAGTAATGGCATTAGAAAAATTTTCATAATATCTCAATCTATTGAAGTAGTTGCAGAACAGCTTGAGGCCTTTGGTTTGCTTGAGAAAGCATTGCAGTGCCCGCTTGTTGTAATATTTGACTTCGACTGAGTGCCGCTGTTTCCGCTGCAAAATCAGCATCAATAATACGAGATCTTGCAGCGGATTGATTTTCTACAGAAGATTGTAAATTAGAAATCGTTGTAACAAATCGGTTTTGTATTGCACCCAATTTTGCTCTTGATGTATCAATTGATTCAATCGCCAAATCAATCGAGGCAACTGCAGCTAAAGCCCCTGCTGGTCCTGCATCACTGCCGATGCTTGCTGCAGTTACACCGGTACCAGATAAAACCCCTGACATATCATCAACTTCAACGGAAATTTGATTGTCTGCTGTGGTGTTTGCACCGACTTGAATTGCTACTCCACCAGATAACGAGCCATTAACGATTTTTTTACCATTAAATTCAGTATTATGAATAATACGCGATAATTCGTCATTAAGTTGATTGAATTCAGCTTGTAATTTTTCTCTATCTCCCGTTGAGACAGCGCCATCATTAGCTGACTGCACTGCTAAGTCACGCATACGTTGCATGGTGTTCGTCATTTCTCCCATTGCTGCTTCAGCTGTTTGCGCCATAGAAATACCATCACTTGCATTTCGTGTTGCGACAGTCATACCTCTAATTTGTGAGGTCATTCTATCTGCAATTGCAAGCCCAGCGGCATCATCTTTAGCGCTGTTAACACGCAAGCCAGAAGATAAGCGCTCCATAGATGTACTTAAAGCGCTATTAGTTTCTGTGAGTTGTCTTTGAGCATTGATTGAGCTTATGTTTGTATTAATGACCATTCCGCTAGACATGATATTTACCTCGAGTTAGTTGGTGTTGTTTGT
>NZ_CAJWCF010000094.1 GCF_913020055.1 uncultured Paraglaciecola sp.
TCGGGTAAAACAACATTTTTAAACATCGCTGGATTACTCGAAACCTTTAATAGCGGAACCTACGAGTTAGACGGTCAAGATGTCAGTAACCTAAACGACAAAAAACGTAGTCAACTTAGAAACGAAAAAATTGGTTTTATTTTCCAAAGTTTTAACTTAATACCCGATCTAAATTTATTTGATAACGTCGACGTACCTTTACGTTATCGTGGTTTTAACAGTGCAGAACGTAAAAAACGCATTGAAAACAGTTTAGAAATGGTTGGCTTAGCCCAACGAATGAAACACCTACCCTCACAACTTTCTGGTGGACAACAACAACGAGTAGCCATTGCTAGAGCACTTGCTGGTGAACCTCGATTTTTGTTAGCAGATGAACCAACGGGTAACTTAGACACGCAAATGGCGAACAGTGTCATGGACTTATTAAAAAGTATTAACGATGCAGGCACCACCATCATTATGGTGACCCATGATGGCCAGTTAGCCAGCCAAGCTAGACGCAATATCTATGTGCGTGATGGCAAAGTCAGCGAAATTAATGATGTTGATGTCGCTACACCTACCCAGCTTGCTGCCGTCTAACGCTTAGGAGCCATCATTATGTTTGGTTATTATATAAAACTTGCGCTGAAAAGTCTGAAGCGCAACCCCATTCTCAGTTTACTGATGATCACCGCCATTGCTTTGGGAATTGGTGCCAGCATGACGACAATCACAGTGAACTACCTAATGTCTGCCGATCCTATCCCGCACAAAAGCGACCAACTATTTCATATACAAGTCGATAGCTGGGATCCGAATAATGCATTTAATGACGATGAAGAAGCATTACCCAATCAACTGACGTGGACCGACGCCACTAATTTCACCTTAGCTAAAAAAGCGCTAAGGCAATCGGCCATGGGCATGTCAGGAGCCATTATTGAGCCTAAAGGAGACGATGCAAAACCATTTGAAGCCTCTATCCGCTTGGCGTATACCGACTTCTTTGGCATGTTCGATGTACCCTTTATCTTCGGAAGTCCTTGGGACACAAGTTCTGACACCAATAGAGAACAAGTGGTGGTGCTGAGTAAACGCACTAACGAAAGTATATTTGGCGGAGAAAACTCTGTCGGTAAAACGATTGTAATTGCTGGCAGAAGCTTTCAAGTGGTAGGTGTCATTGACGATTGGCAACCCATGCCTAAATTTTACGACGTGAATAACGGTGCCTTCAACGAAACCGAAGAATTGTTTATGCCTTTCACCTTGAAAGAAGAATTAGAACTACCTAACTGGGGCAATAACAATTGTTGGAAAAGCCCTGATGGCGAAGGTTACAAAGCCTTCTTGCAGTCTGAGTGTATTAATACGCAAATGTGGGTCGATTTGCCAAATGAAACGGCTAAAGCAGAATATATGGACTTCCTTAACAACTACGTGATGGAACAAAAAGAACTCGGCCGCTTCCCTCGCCCCATTAAAAATCGTTTATCTAATGTAATGCAGTGGATGGAAAGACAAGAAGTGGTTGAAGAAGATGCCAAAATGATGATGTGGCTTTCCTTTATGTTTTTGTTGGTGTGTTTACTCAATACCATTGGTTTGTTGCTGGCTAAGTTCACTGGCAAGTCAGCAGAAATTGGCTTGCGCTTAGCAGTTGGTGCATCAAAATCAGACTTGTTCAAACAACACCTGGTTGAAACAGCAATGATTGGTTTATTGGGTGGGATCGCAGGGATCGGCTTTGCTCTTCTAGGTTTACAAGGAATTAAAAGCCTGTACGGCGACTTTGTAGATGACCTAGCAACTTTAGACGTCAGCATGGTGCTGGTCGCGCTAGCCATTGCATTATTGTCTAGCATAGCTGCTGGTTTATACCCTACTTGGCGAGCTTGTAATATCGCCCCCGCTAGCCAATTAAAAAGCCAATAAGGAGCCAGATCATGTCAAATACTCAAACGAGCACCTCAATCAACTGGGAAATTGGTCCTATTTTTCGTGCCATGTTACGAAACAAAGTGGGCGCAATCTTAATCGCCCTACAAATAGCCGTGACCATGACCATAATCGTTAATTCGGTATACATTATTGTTGAACGTAGCAAAGAAATGCAGCGAGACAGCGGCATAGATAACGCCAATAGTTTTTCCTTAACTAGTGTTGGTTTTGCCGAGAACTACAATGTGCCTATTAGCGTTGAAGAAGATATGAATGCTTTGCGTTCACTGCCAGGCATTGTGGATGCCATCCAAATAAATGCAGTGCCAAATAGTGGCAGTGGTTGGTCAATGGGTTTAAAAACCCAACCAGGTGTTGAACATGATGGCGTAGGCACCGCCGTTTATATGGTGGATGAGCATGGTATCAATGCCTTGGATGTTGAGATTATCGCAGGAGAAAACTTTGCGCCTACCGACATTGGAATGCGGGTTGTTGGACAAGTCAAATGGCCAGCTAAAACCATTTTGACTAAAGCCATGGCTGAAAACCTGTTTCCAGAAATTCCATACGCCTCTGTTGTTGGCAAATCAGTGTATATCAATGACACCGAGCCAATGATCGTGGTAGGTATTATTGATAAGTTACAAGCACCTTGGGTGGGTTGGAATAATTTAGAAAATGTCATGTTGTCCCCTGAAAGAATGGACTTTAAAGGTAGTCGGTATTTTATCCGCACTGAGCCGGGTCAAAGAGACACAATAATGAAACAAGTAGAAGAATTGCTGGCCAACAGTAACAAAGGCCGATTAATTCAAGGCATGCGTAGCATCGAAGAAACCCGTGAACGCAGCTACCGTGGGCATACTGCCATGATTAAAATCCTAAGCACAGTGATGGTCATTCTCACCATTGTCACCGCCTTAGGCATTGTAGGCTTAGCAAGCTTCAGTGTGAATCAACGTAAAAAGCAAATTGGTACTAGACGTGCGCTAGGTGCAAGCCAGTTGGCTATAGTGCGGTATTTTATGATAGAAAACTTTTTAATCAGTAGCATAGGTGTGACCTTAGGTGCAGCATTAACCATAGGTTTAAATATGATTCTAGTGAACACTTTCGGCCTAGACAGAATCGACTGGTTCTATATCCCTATTGGCATGTTGGTGTTGTGGATAGTAGGTCAATGTGCGGTATTTGGCCCCGCCAGAAAAACGGCAAATATCCCACCGGCTCTAGCCACTAGAACGGTTTAATCCCATTAATCACAGAGGATACTATTAGCTTTTAGTATCCTCTGTGATTCATTGACTAACATACCAATATAATCACTCAAAACACGATGTCTGAATTCTTAGATCGTATTTATGTTTGCTTTTTTGACCAAAAAAAAGCTAAAACCACTAACACTATCTGCAACTACCATTTACAATTACATATAACTCATTGTTTATTATAGATTATTAAACTTGGTATAAACTGTGCTTTAACTACTCAGATAATTTTACTTTTAAAAAAGAGGAAGCAGAAAAATGGACGACGGCATGGTATTTGTATTGATTATTTTATTTGCGTTTGTATTACCCATAGTGTTGATTGGCACGTGGACATCCCATAAAAAAGACATGGCCAAAGCCAACGCCAATCTAAATGACTCTGAAAAGCTAAATATGCAAAATGAGTTAGCCTCGGTTAAAGGTAGGTTAGAGGTATTGGAGGCGATTGTTACCGATAAAAAATATCAACTTAATCAAGAAATCACCGCTTTAAAGGCTGTGGACTGACATTACACACCAACGGTCTCTCCTCAGCTCAACTTAATATCGACGTTTTATCTGGGGAGTCGCGGTTTTTTACGTTGTTTGTCTAATTCAATTGATTTTAATCGCTTACCTGTGATGTCATAGCACATTGTCTGACATCATTAATTATATTGGATTTACCTTGAGCGAACCTATTATTGCCCTCGTATCAGTGGGGCTTATTTCTATAGCCTGTCAATTTTTAGCGTATAAAATAAAACTCCCTGCCATTTTACCTCTGTTAATTGCTGGGATCATTGTTGGCCCGGTTACAGGGATCATTGATGCTGACCTGTTATTTGGTGACCTACTCTTTCCAATCGTATCCTTGTCTGTGGCTATTATTCTGTTTGAAGGCTCACTGACACTTAAATTTAATGACATTAGTGGTCATGGCTCAATGGTGCGAAATTTATGCACTGTAGGCACACTTATCACCTGGATGATTGCCGCACCTGTTGCCCATTATGCGCTGGGAATGTCATGGCAAATGGCATTTTTGTTTGGTGCCATTGTGACAGTAACAGGACCCACTGTGATCGTACCTATGTTACGCACAGTTAGACCTAGCACTAAAATAGCCAATATTTTGCGCTGGGAAGGCATCATCATCGACCCAATTGGTGCATTGTTAGCGGTACTAGTATTTGAATATATCATTTCAACCCAAGATGCCTTAAGCCACACCCTATATGCATTCGCTAAAACCATTTCAGTTGGGGTGATTGTGGGCGCTCTTTCGGGTTACCTAATGGGCATAGTGTTACGCAATAACTGGATCCCACATTATTTAGTCAACACCGCCGTTTTAACCTTAATGTTAGGGGCATTTGAAGGCTCAAATATCATCGCCCACGAATCAGGTTTATTAACCGTCACCATCATGGGTATCTGGTTAGCAAATATGAAACGGGTCGAAGTAGATGATATTTTGGAGTTTAAAGAGACTCTCAGTGTATTGTTGATTTCTGGATTATTTATATTGTTAGCATCAAGAATAGAGTGGAGCGCCATGGCCAACTTAGGCTGGGGCTCAGTAGTAGTATTATTGTTTATCATGTTTGTGGCTAGACCAATATCAGTATTTATATCGTCTTTGGGTACCAATTTAAATTGGCGAGAATTAGCCCTATTAAGCTGGATTGCACCCAGAGGAATAGTAGCAGCGGCAGTGTCCGCTTTGTTCGCATTAAAGTTAGAAGCATTAAACTACGCGCAAGTTGAATTATTAGTGCCCATGGTGTTTTTGGTGATTATAGCCACTGTGGTTATTCAGAGTCTTACGTCGGTTAAAGTCGCGAAAATTTTTGGACAAAGGGCCCCTGCCCCTTATGGTTTTTTGATTTTTGGTGGTGGGTTGTTTTCACGATTATTTGCCAAAGAGTTAATTGCCCAAGATATCGAGGTGCGCATTGCCGATACCAACTGGGAATCCATAAGGTTGGCACGAATGGATAACATCCCTACCTATTACGGTAATCCCATGTCTGAACATGCTGAGCGCAGTTTAGATTTGTCGTTATACGGCACTGTATTAGTGATGTCGCCTTATAAACAGCTGAATCCCTTGGTATCCTATCACTTCGAACACGAATTGGGTAAAGGAGCGGTATTAGGCCTCTCTGTCAACGAACCTCAAAAACGCGACAGCCACAAAGTATCAGAATCATATGCAGCCAAACTATGTCTTTTTAATGAAGATGTGACTTATGCAAAACTAGCAAGTTACGCCACTAAAGGTGGCACCATAAAAACCACTCGATTGTCTGATGAATTTAACTACGAAGATTATGAGAAAGAATATCAAAAGCGCTCAATTCGACTTTGTGCGATTGAACCCAATGGTAAAGTAAGAATGTTTACGAGCTTAAAAAATATTCAGCCTAAATCAGATTGGCGTATTGTTAGCTTAATTACAGAAGATAAAACGGCAGATGTTATGCAGCCTACCTTTGATAAAAACAATTTACCTTCTTAACGCCATCATTGCCGATAAAAAAGGTAAGCCATTGTCGAAAGAAGTGTGAACGGTCATTTCTAGATCCCATTCCCATGTTTACATGGGAGTGAGATCTAACATTAAAATCTCAACTGCAATTTTACACTTTATAAAATCTAACTAACTGATCTTGTTGTAATACACATTTGTATTTAGTCAAGCGCTTAGCTTCAGGTTTGACTTTCATTTTCACAGATGCGCCACCCATAGCTTTGATCCATTTAACCTTACTACTAATGTATTGAATAGAATCGTCGCCATAACGTTTTTTGGCTTCCATTTGACAAGCCTCAACTACTTGCGCTTTTGTTTCATCCTTAGTTAACTCAACTTGAGCTAAAACAGCTGAAGAGCCTATTACATTGATTGCACAAGCTACTAATAATGTTTTGATAAATTTAGTCATGGTGTTTCCTAATTGATTGAGTTGATACGCTCATTCAAATAGAAAACTGTTAAAAAATCTTACCGATTGCGAAATCCTGTAGCTATTTTCGAAATCGGTAATAGATAACTAGAAATCGGTCAGCTCTGGAGAGTCTGCTAAACCACTCATTCTACGAAATTCACTTGGGGTCATGGTTTTGAGCGTTTTAAATGCTTTATTAAACGTAGTTAAAGAGGCATAACCCGATTCAATTGCAATGGTAAGGATCGGAATTCTGACTAATTTTGGATCCGACAAACGTTGTGCAGCATCTCTGACCCTATAACGATTTAAATAATCATTAAAATTACGATAACCAAGATGCTGATTAATCAGTCGTCTAAGTTGGTGTTCGGGGATGATTAAATGCTCTGAGAGACTCTTAATGGTTAAATCAACCTGTCGATAATAAAACTCCTGCTCCATTGCATTGGTTAATTTATCTAACCATTGGCTGTCTGCCAAAGAGGGTTTAGGTGTGTCTTCTTTGATTAATTCGGGAGTCGATTCATGAATCGATTCCATTAATATGTTTGAGTTTGAAACTAAAATAATATAGCCATACGACATAGCAAACATACTGATAACAATAATATTCAGATAATTCAAAAACGCTGGGAATTCACCATGCCCATAGATAAATTCGTTGACCACAATAAACAATAGAAAAGCACCACAAGTCACTGACAAACTTAAACGTAAGAAACGCCTACATTCCACTAAATCAGATTGCCAGTTTCGCAACACATCTAATAAGCCAAAAATAGTAATAGTCCCAGTTACCACAAGTGAAACCAGATGAATAATCGAACCATCTAATTCAGCGGCAGATTGAAAACATTGATAAGTGCCTAATATCACACACACACCTAATGCAAGATAATGCCCTAAGTGCAAATTTTGGTTACTTTCATTCATTCGAAACAGTGTTGAAGCAAACATCCAAAACAAAGCAGGGCTGGCCATTGCCACTATTCCCAGCAGTAGTCGTAAGAAAAAGATGTGTTCTACAAGTGGCTGCACCATGTAACAACCAGCACTGAGTAATAATAAGCTTAATATTCTGGCTGTTAGTAGTTGTCGATAGTCAAACATGAGTTTGCACACAACTAACAAAATTGCGCCAAAAGCCATGCCCGTTAAGATGAGGAAAAAGTTTTGCATAATAAAAGATAAAGAGTCTAAAACAGTAGCCACAGAATACCGTAATCTAGCAACACAAGCTGAGGTTTATTTGTAACTATTCTTGATTAGGGGTGTGAACAGCGCGGATTTTTGTTTACGCAGAGTTACGCTCACCCTGCTATTTTAAATGGTTTAAAAGCGGCTTGGGCGTTACCAACGGATAGGTAAAGTTAGTGTAGAATTTTTTATCGATAGCTGTGTGTTTTTGTTATTTTCACTTCAACACTATATTTCTCTATAAGGCTTTCAACATATAATATTTACAGCCAGTTTTGGGGTAACCCTGTTGAACCCACTGAGTTTGATAGCCGTGTTTTTCATAAAAAGGCATAGCTTGAAAATTTAGCGTGTCTAACAGACATTGAGTACATCCCCGTTTTTTCGCCGCCTGCTCTATCTCTTTTAAAATTTGACTACCAATATTTTGTCCACGTAATTCATCTGACACCCACAATGTATTCAATAACAACCAATCACCAAATGTGCGGCCCGCCGCACCAGCAACCACCTCGCCTTGTGCATTTTTGATTTGCACCGCTAAAGGTGTTCTTTCACTGACTTCCCAATTAGCCCAATTGAAGTCAGCAATCTTTTTATCCAGATATTCAATGAGGTCTTGTTCGGGGTTTTCTAATACTTCAATGTTCATTATTACTCCCGTTTATTTTGAATACTTTACAAAGTAGTCAGTGGATATACCTACAATCCTAACTAACTTCAACTTCCTTACCCACTTTAAATAAAATCACTAAGATAATTGCCAATTCAACCACTTCGGTAAGCAAGAACCCAATCTGGGTGGATGAAAATTCACCTATGACAAATGAACCGATGATTCTGAAAATGATAAAAGAAAAGACAATAGTGCCAGCAAGCACTAACGAGGGGCGACATGATTTAAAAATATAAAGCATAAACAACATAGCGACACCTATACCCACCATCATGCTGGTATAAATTAATATAAATGCAATTTTACCGTCACCATTGACAGCACTTAAACCAATTCGAATCAGCTTAGCGTCTACATCAAATGCCGCTAACAAGCCGGATATAATAAAGTAAAAAGCCAACGCCCAAACAACCACTTTTCCAATCAAATTACTGTTCATCCCATCATCCTTAATCTGAGTTTACCCAACGCTAATCTCAGAATCATTGCCGTCAGCGTCAATTTACCGGTGTTGTTCACTTACCTAATGATAATATACCTTGCCTAGTGTTTGGGTCCATTTTCTCAATGGCATACCTAATGGTAGGCCGAGTGATTTTTCCAACATTCATCTGAGTATACTTAATCACATCATCTTGATACTGCATAGAAGTTGCCTTCAATAACCAGCCTATACTTTTTTGCACAAATTCATCTGGGTCGTTAATCAGTAAGTCACAATGATTAAAGATCAATTCTTTATTCAGGTAATAGATAGATTTGCCTATTTTACGTTTAACAAACTTCACCCAAACGACATTACTTGCCCGCCGACACCAAGGCACCTTTGAATAGGCCCAGTGGTTGGTTTTTTCAATTAAGTGAGGGCGAGAAAGAAGAAATTGATAAATCGTTTTTATACATAAATCATCAACATGAGACCAATTAGTCGCGTAGTGCTCTAACCAATACTCAAAACGCAATAATAAATCGTCATCATAATGCCTCTTAACAAATTTATTAATCAGACCAAAAGCCAGTAATACCTCCTCGCTAAATTCCGCCTTCAGAAGCATGTATTCAGTAATAGCCAACATGTCTATTGGGTTAATATCAGCATTCTCTGACTGAAAATTACTGATGATTAACTTAATATCTGCTGCAGTCGCACCAATACAGTTAACTCCATGGGGGAAATAACGCCGACTCGACTCAGCCTTTTGTGCTGTACTCACACTTTCTAAATCGACTTTTAATCGTTGGCAATGGGTTTTACACATATTCATAAGGTTAATTGATCACCAATGTCGATTAAAGGAGGATTTAAAATACCTCACTGTACGCAAATAACCCCTGACTGCCGCCTGTATGTACAAACAAAATATTTTGCTCTAGTTTAATAACGCCTTGCTGACAAAGGTCAATCAAACCCGCCATGGCTTTACCGGTATACACGGGATCTAAAAACAAACCTTCTAGTTGTGCCACCAAACGCAGAGCTTGAACCATTTTGTCGGTGCTGATGCCATAACCTTCACCGTAATATTCTCCATTAGCCTTAACTTTACCAACAGAATGGCTATCATCGATATCCATCAATGTGAGAGTTTGTTTGAGCAAATCTTCTACTAATGTTTGTTGTGCTAAACCACTGCGACTCACACAAATGCCTAAAACAGGGATATCTTGTTGCTGAGCAATTAATCCAGCTAAAATTCCAGCCTGCGTGCCCGCACTACCAGTGGCTAAAAGGATCTGATCAAATGAAATATTCATAGCGTTACTCTGGCTAAGTATCTCATTTACACAGTTTACATACCCCAAACTGCCCAAAGCATTTGAGCCACCTAACGGAATAAAATAGGGAATTTTACCCTGGCTAATTAAATCTGCTTTAACTTGTGCTAATACATGCTCACTACTTTGTTGTACCGCAACCCGATGAATTTTGGCTCCGCAGAGTTGATTTAACAGAATATTTCCATTGTGATAATAATCGCGCTGAGGCACTCCTTTAACATCCTCTAACACCAACTCACAGGCTAACTCCAGCTTTGCCGCAGCAGCAGCGGTTTGTCTCGCATGGTTTGACTGTAGCCCTCCAACAGTAACCACTGTATCGGCACCTTTTTGTTTGGCATCGGCCATTAAAAACTCTAATTTTCGGGTTTTGTTCCCTCCCCCCGCCAACCCAGTACAATCATCTCGCTTAACCCAAATATTGACACCTAGATAAGCTGATAAGCGAGGCAGCTTTTCCAATGGGGTCGGAGAGTGACTTAATGAAATTCGAGCAAAGGTATTCAATTGATGCATTTGCAGTCCAGAGTTTTGAGCGGCGATCTAAATTTACAATAACTATACAATGATTGTTACTTATCTTTATTCAATGTTTATAGCGTGCAGTGGCATAGTAAATTGTGTCACCCAACTAGAGGTGAGGAGCTTTTAGCATGGCTAATATTAGGGGCCAAATATCATACAAAGAACTAGACGCAATTACAGAGTTCTAAGTCGTTTACCGATCAGCAACTTAAGCCCCATAGTCTGTTTGAAATAAGTCGCTCTGAAACTAAAATTGCAAACTCACTAATTTAATCGCCAAACCTAATTCTTACCCCGGCATTTACCACAAAACCGTCGTTACGAGACCAAATTTCTGTTGTCCATTGACCTTCAGGCGAGCGGCTAGGTAAAACCAGAGGATCTTCTGACGTTTGGCGAATATTTAGCAGGTTTTCGGCATTAATGAACAAACTAAATTGGCCAAAGGTTTTTTCGCCAAGTAAACCTAAATGCCAATAAGGTTTGCTCTTAGAACGATAAGGGTTGCCATCTAAACGTTGATCGCCAGTGTAATAAGCTTCAAAACCCACTCGAAATTCGCCATGGCGCTCCCACATAGCGACAAAGCCAGCAGAATGCCGAGGAGTCAGCTCAATGCGTTGGCGAACGTTGTTTATTGCATCAAACTCAGTGGCATCTAAAAATAGATAACTCCCTGTTAGTTTAACGTCCTGCCATTTATAACGTAACATGAGTTCTGAGCCATAAATACGTGACTCACCGGTGGCATTTGTTAAACGAACACGGTTGAGTGGCCCACCTATTTGCAAGGAAAAGGCTTCCAACTGAGTGACGTTTTCAACCACTGAACTAAACAACGTGACACCGGTTTCTAGTTGATTAAACTGATAACTGAAATCTAATGAAGACGTCACCGCTGTTTCTTCCTGTATATCATTCAGGGGCGAAAGACGTGCAAGACCAGCGGCCTCAATTTCTTCTACAAAGGGTGTAGGCGCAAAATAACCGCGGCCATAAGACGCTCTAATGGTCAAATCATCAGGCCGATATAGCATGGAAATGCGTGGGCTAAACTGGGTACCAAATTCACTGTGATCATCAACTCGCGCACTCACAGAAGTTGAAAATTGTTCTGTCATTTCATAATCAGCCTGAGCAAACACTCCCGGCACATCATAACGGTAATTGAAGTCGGGAAAATCTTCTGATTGAAAGCGATCTGACTGCATTGCCAAACCTACCACCCATTGTGTACTAGCCGTGTAACCTGAAACAGAACTCTCAAGTAGGTAACTTTCATGACTGTCTTCTTCAAACACCTCACCAAAACGTTTGTTATGATTTTGCGCCATGGCAGAACCACGAAGGTTCCAATCCAAAGTGGCCCCTAACGGAACATTAGCAATAAAACCACCATCCAAACGCTCACTGTCTTGAGTTTGGGCAAAAGGCTTGCCGTCTGGCGTAGTTTGGCCTGCCATGGTACCACCCTGTCGATTCTCGGTCATAACACCAAGAGTTGCATAAACGTTAGCGCCGCTTTCCCCCTGCCAAAACAAACGAGGTCTGGCGGTGTAACGTTCATATCCGGCCATATCTATCCAGCGGTCATCATCTAAATCTTGAACAGCCTGGTGATGGCTACCTGCGGTAATCGAGGCCTCAAAAGAATCATTTAATGGCGCTGCAATATAGGTAGTCACATCTTGTCCGTCTCGCGACGTCAGATTCAACAGTACTTCCGCTTCTGACTCTTCAGAGGGCTTACGAGAGATCAAGTTGATCACGCCGCCCATTGCAGAGCCGCCATAAAGTGAAGAAGCCGAACCTTTAATTATCTCGACACTAGCAAGGTCAGTTGGCGGGATTTGCAACAACCCAATCGAAGAGGCCTGACCGCCATAAAGCGGCAAACCGTCGTTCAATAACTGGGTATAGCGACCATAAAGCCCCTGCAAACGAATATTAGCACTACCCAAAGCAGGCGACGTAGTTTGCACACGTACCCCACCTGTCTCAGCGACCAACATAGAAATATTTCCTGGGCGCATAATGGCTTTTTCTTCAAGCTCTTCACGTACGATCACTTCAACACGAATAGGCTCATCGTTTACCGACCTGCCCAAACGCGTAGACAATACCAGAATAGATTCTACCCCTTCATCATGCTCATGGTGTGTCTCATCATCAACGTGTTCGTCTTTATGTTCGTCATCATGGTGAGACTTATCCTTTCCTACAGATTGCTGAATGATCTTTACATCAGATTTTTCAGCAACTTTGGGTTGATTGGCTTGCGTTTCATACGCTCCCAACATAGTGATGGCAATAATAGATAAAGCTATATTCCTGTAGGAATAGAAAAGACTCATATAACGGGTATTCCTTAAAACTTGGGCGGTTTTATCTTAGAAGTAGAATGACAAAAATGAAGGGGGAACAGTAGCAGAAAAATATCAATAACAACTGAGGTTTAACTAAAAAACATTAGGTCTAATCAGCCAACCTATCCTGTCTAACAAGGTATTTTGGATATAGTGGTTTAAAAAACACCACTAATATTCACAAACACATTACTTTGTGTTTCTACTTTTTTTAGTTCTCTATCAGCATAACCTGCTGATATCTCAAGCGAACTATTAAATGAATAGGCTATGCCAACCGAATAATCTTTAAATTGATCTTTACCATCTTGCTGGCTACTCGCATAACCTTTTAATCTTAGAGTTTCATTTAGCGGGTAGTTAGAGATAAACTCAATACGATCATGTTGAGTTGTTTGATCCGTTTTATAATTAACGATAAACAAGTCGGTGACTACCCCAACAATCCATCTAAAAGAATTATCTGTCGGGCTGGTATATAAATAGGTATCGAGGGATAAATCAATGCCAAGAAGCTGGCTGAACTTATGCGAGAAACCAACAAACCTGCCCTCTTTTAATATACTTTTAGAAGTAACGTCATCTTCATTCATATTAAGTTTTAGCGACAATTTTGACATAAATTGATTGGTCTCGAATTCATCCGTCAATAAATTATTCGCATAACTGGCCGAGGAATAAAACAAACAGGCAAAAACCACCGATAAAAAATAGCAGATACTATTTAGTCTGGTGAATTTGACAGTATGCTTGATAACACTATTGGTCATTTGATGCTTATTATTTAGGCGGCTGAATTAAAGTGCGCGCATCATAGGGACGTATCCCTGCCCCTACAAGGCCTCGTCTAAGTTTTTAGGTATGTATAAATATATACAGGTATTAAGTCCGGCAAAAAACCTCTCAAAGGTGAAATCAAAAGGAGATGTTGTGAATGAAATGTAACTAAAATGTCTTATAAGCAACTGAAACCTAAATGGATTAATTATCTGACCAAAACTATTTTCGGGTTTGCTGAAGGCTATTTTTTCGCCTGAGGGCATAAAATGAATTTAGGTTTTGAAATTGTTAGAAGGTTTTACACCAACTCATGAAGAAAGGTGAGCACAGATGTCGATTAAAGGCCGCTAACATCCCACTCACCAGACAACACAAGCGCTTAAACCGGAGGTCAACGAGTTGTTTACTAAGTGTGGCTGCTTGTAACCTTATGTGATGAATAGGTGTTAGATCAGCCCCTAATTAAGGTTGCTTTATAATGTCCCCGTCTTTCATCACAAATTGCACATTCTCCACTAGTCTAATGTCTTTTAGAGGATTCCCGGCTACCGCTACCATATCGGCTAACATGCCTACTTTAAGCTGTCCGCGATCAGTTACCCCTAACAAATCAGCAGCGTTGACCGTAGAAGTTTGTAATGCATGAAGCGCCGTCATGCCACGCTTTACCATGGCATAAAATTCTTTTCGTGCGTCAGCATGGGCCATCACTCCTGCATCACTGCCCAAAGCAATGTTCACCCCTTCACTCACAGCCATCGCAAAACTCTTTTCAACATAGGGGGTCAAATAATTTGATTTATCTACTGTCCATTGGGGGGTATTAGGAGGTAACGGAACATCCTGAAGATGAATAGTAGGCACATAATAAGTGCCTCGTTTTTTCATTTCTTGAATGATTTCTTTGGTAAGCATTGAACCATGCTCTATCGATGCCACACCTGCTTTAACTGCAGCCATAATACCTTCGCTACCATGGGCATGAGCCATAACCTTTAGACCGTGACGAGATGCTTCTTCTACAATGGTAACTAGCTCTTCATCAGAATATTGTTGCGCCCCAGGACTGGTTCCTTTAGAAAAGACACCTGCTGTGGCACACACTTTAATCACTTTTACGCCATGTTTGGCCTGATATCGAATGGCTTTAATAATTTCATCTTTGCCATCCGCGACACCCTGTTTGGGACCCAGCTCCATTATACCGGGAGCGAACCCCGTCACGTCACAGTGCCCTCCAGTGATCGTAATGTAGTGTCCCGCAGGAAAAACTCTAGGCCCCTGCACTGCTCCCCGTTCAATGGCTTTCATTAATGCTACATCGGGAAAACCAGGCCAAGCACCAGCATCCCGAACCGTGGTAAATCCGGCCATCAGCATATTCCCGCCAAACTCCACACCATGCAGAGCCCAATCTGCCGGGGTCTCCATAACCGTAGCTGTTGTCCAATGGTTACCATTAAAAAAATCCAAAGTAACGTGAGAATGCATATCAATAAAACCCGGCAATAAAGTGCTATTACCCAATTCAACAGTCGCCAAGTCGCTAGGCAGCGTTTTGGGATTAATTGATTCGATTACCCCATTTCGTACCACAACAACAGCAGGCGAAATAATGCTGCCATTTGTCACATCCAGCATATGGGCAGCCCGCACTATATGAGAGCCTTGTTTTGCTTCACAGTGCATCACGGAAAAGAAAACAAGCATAAAAAATAAGGCAATACGTAACGAAATCATTTGAATATCCTATGCAGAGTTTAAGCAAGAGTAACAACACACTCTTAGCTTGTACAACTGGGCAGGTCACTAGAATGTAAAAATTATAAGGAGGGAGTTCTTTGTTATTTATGCCATTTCAGTGGCGCAATCTCCGCAGTTCTTTAATCAAAAATAAAGGGCTCTTTATTGGCTTTAATTCGGATCCAGTTGAGAGAGGTTCTCACTGACTGTCGCGACAGTAAATTCTGTACAATTTTGTGTTTACCCGGAAACGGTATCAAGCTCAGACCAATAACCATAGTGATTAAACCTTGACCGGGTAATACTAACATCGCAATCCCACACACTAATAAGAATATCCCAACAAGTATTTTAAGCAATTTAAACAAGTTGTTTACGCTGCGACTCATCGACGTTAAGAGAGGCCTGTCATTAGTTTCATGACCGATGATTTTATGTTGCACAAAGTATCGTTTATCCATATGTGTAATGAAGTAGCCAATCACTAATAAATAGACGATAGAAGCGACTGCGGTAAACAAAATGGTTAAAAGTATAAAGCTGGCGCCTAACGTTCCCATTAGATAATTTAAAATATTGTGGTAATACTCAATAAGCACGTTTGTGTTCCGTAATTGTTCTAGCCAAGCATTATTTTAGTGGGAGATTATGTAACATTTGAAGAGTTAGTTAAACGAATCCGCGTCTATTGGGAAACCATCATAGTCGTTTTAATCATATCTTTGTGTTTAAAAAAAACCAGCGTATATCGCTGGCTTGGATTGGCCTTGTTATGTGATGAACAAATATTTGCTTAGCTTTGGGAATGATTTAATTAAAACGGCACTGCCCCATTTTATACTCCAAACTATTCCGTAGGCGCTGGTTTGTTAGCAGAAAATGTGGTTTGAACCCCAGCAGCCTCACGTCGGCCATCGCTGTATATTGCCATTACCAGTGAAAAACACATCAAAACCATCACAATCGAAAACGGCAACGCGCCAATGACCATCGCCATCTTAATGGCCGCCGTACCACCGGAAATCAATAGACCTACTACCACAAGCCCAAGGGCTGCGCCCCAGAACAGGATATGTGGCCGAGCTTTGGGGCCCTCATCGCCACCCGCATTTATGGTGTTCACGATCAACACCGCTGAATCAGCTGATGTGACCAGAAACGTCAGTAACAGAACAACAATTAGCAGTGCCATACCCCATGCTAACCATTCACTAATTGGAGCAAGCATAAATTCGGTCATGGCAAAGATTTTGTCGCCATCGGCCGCGTCAAAAATCACACCGTTGGCAGCACCATTGAGCTCCAAATCAATGGCAGTTCCACCGGCCCAAGCGAACCAAACAAAACACATAAATGAGGGTACAAACATCGCCCCAAGCACAAATTCACGTATCGTGCGTCCGCGAGATATACGCGCAAGAAACAATCCTACAAAAGGTGCAAATGCGATCCACCATGCCCAGTAAAATACTGGCCACCAACCCTGCCATTGTGCCAGTAAAAATGCTTCTGACCCTTCAACACCATCAGTTTGCCAGACGTTAAAGCTCATCTCTGGCAGCGCTATCAGATAATCCCAAATGCCAAAAGCCATAGCTGTCGCGCCGAAAAAGGTGGCGCCAAAGATGATAAAAAACCCAAGTAGGATGACCGACAGAAACATGTTGAGATTAGACAGCCACTTAATACCTTTGCCTACACCCGATAGCGCCGACAACGTCGATGCTCCCATGATTATAACCAAGGCCAAAATGATACCGAAGGTACTTGCTCCGCCTTCTGCATTAACCAGCCCAACAATACCGATGCGGGTCAGCCCAGCAACAAACTGTTCCACACCAAAGCCAAGCGTTTGTGCCACGCCTAAAATGGTCGCAACAACGGCCACAATATCGATAATATGCCCTAATGGTCCAGACAGACTTTTGCCAAACAACGGCGTCAGTGAAGAGCGAATAGTCAATGGCAGTGCACGGCGATAACTAAAAAACGCCATGGCTAGGCCGGCAATGGCATAACTTGCCCATGCACCTGTTCCCCAGTGTAAAAATGACCACTTGAAGGCCATGCGTACATTGTCTGCTGATCTACCTGTCGTTAGTCCTTGAATGACCTCAGGGTTGTTGGCGAAATGGGTAACGGGTTCGGCCACTGCCCAGGTCAACATGCCTACTCCAATCCCGGCACTGAACATCATCGAAAACCAGGAGAAATTCGAAAACTCAGGTTTTTCGCCAGGTTGGCCCAAATTAAGTTTGCCTGCCGCCGGCCAAAGCGCCAAGCCAACACATACAATAACAAACAGGGCCACAACCCAGATGTACCAAGCCGCAAAATTAGCTAAAATAAGCGAGTTCCAATCGCCCAGTACCTTGCCTGCCTTGGCTGGCCAAAAAATCGCCCACACAACAAGAGCACTAATAATGATTTTACTCACAACGGTTACATCGAGGCTGAATCCTCGATAAAAACCACTTTTGGCGAGTTTAATAGGAAGTTTTGATAGAGCAGGTTTTGGTGCCAAAATTATTTCCCGTTTGTTAGGGGCTGTTGTTCTTAATTAGAGATCCAAACGAACGAATTCGCTGACCAAGATAACACGCACAGCGAATGAATAGGGGCCAGAACAAAATTAAATTAGCTTTTGTGCCGTGTAAATTTTCTTGCCAATATTAAGGCTGCAAAGGTCCTACTCTGAATCAAGTCAGTTCATCCTTTGCGCTAATGCTGCTTTGCCTAACTTCGTAGCAGCGCTAAAATCGTCCAACAATGGCTCTTCAATATCAAAAGCAAGTGAAGATAGATTGGCGAAAGTGATTAGGGATGTTAGATTCGCTGAATATTTTTATTATAATTAAGGTGTTTATGTTTATTGCCATTAGCCTGCATATATTAGCGGCCACTATTTGGGTAGGAGGAATGTTTTTTGCCTATTCCTTTTTAAGACCAGTCGCTGCAGATGTATTAGAGCCGCCACAAAGGCTAACTCTTTGGGTTAAAGTATTCGAAAAGTTTTTTAATTGGGTCTGGTTAGCGATTATTGTATTGATTGGCAGTGGGCATTTTATGATTGCTCAATTTGAAGGCATGGCTCACGTGGGCAAACACGTTCATATTATGATGCTCTTGGGTTACATCATGAGCGCAATTTTCATGCATGTTTACTTCGCCCCTTTTAAACGTTTAAAAGCCGCCGTCGCCCTACAAGATTGGCCAAATGCAGCGAGCAACCTGAATCTGATTAGAAAGATGGTATTGCTGAATTTAGTGCTTGGGTTACTAACAGTATTC
>NZ_CAJWCF010000095.1 GCF_913020055.1 uncultured Paraglaciecola sp.
GAGTGGCCACAAAATATCTAGATCATTATTTAGGATGGTTTAGATATTTGGACAATGATGAAAAGTTCAATAAAAACGGTATGTTTAGTGTTCAACAACAGTTAATACAAACATAGCCTAGCCATTATGTAAAAGTGAAAATTGACCGATGGTTGTTTTTGCTTTAATTAACTTGTTCATTCTCAATCATTCTGCTGAATGCCTATTGGCTATTTAGTCCACTTGGCCGCAAAAAAACAACTCATTCAACCTGAGTTGTTTGAATACACGCAGGAATTCTTGCACTGTAGGTTACTAATAGATAAAACAAATTTATAAAGGATTTAGCTTGAAACTTAAAACCTCTGTCGGCAACACCTATTTTTGTCATTGGTTACTTTTATGTTAGTGGGTCATAAGTTTGTGCAGCCGCTAATGGTTGTGTTCTTAAGTTTGTTTATGTTGGCCTGTGGCGGATCAGATTCGCCAAAACAAGAAATTCCGCAAGTTGTAGTTGTTGACCCCCAAATTAGCCAATTTTCGTTTCTAGCTGAGAATAACCCTAGCCTTAGCACCGATGTAAACCTAACCATTTCCGCTAATAAGATTAGCGGAAGATTCCCTGCTGATGCTGATTGGCAAAACATGATTGCAAGTGTTGAACATACTGGTTCTTCAGTTGTTGTGAATGATAACGCTCAAACAACTGCAGTATCGGTCCAAGACTTTAGTGGTGTTCAGACCTACACTGTCATGATGGCCGATGGGCGTCAGGCCAGTTACTCCGTTGATGTGGTTGCTTTCACCGGATTGCCTATTATTTATTTAACTACTGCTGGTGAAGCGCCCATAGCTTCAAAAGAAGATTATGTAGACGGGACGGTACTGATCAAAGGTGGTCGCGACTTTGCAGATACATCTTCAGCGGTAATGAAAATTCGCGGCCGAGGCAATTCAACTTGGGGTATTCACCCTAAAAAGCCTTTTCAAATGAAGTTAGATGATAAATCAACATTTTTAGATATGCCATCAAAAAAGAAGTGGTTATTTTTAGCTGAATATTCAGACAAATCTTTGTTAAGAAATACCATTAGTTTTGAGATGGGATATCTGAGTAGCTTAGACTGGACACCCAAAAGTACTTTTGCTGAAGTGTTTATCAACGATGAATATAATGGTACCTATAACATTACCGAAAAGGTGGAAGAAGGCAGCAACCGAGTCGATATTGGTGATGATGGTTTTTTACTTGAAATTGACCAACTTGAAAGGTTAGACACAGATGATGTGTACTTTTATACCAGCCGATTTTTAGTCGGTATAAAAGAGCCTGAATTAGATTGGGATAGTGCTCAGTATACCTATGTGAAAAAGCATATTAATGAGTTTGAAACAGCGTTGTTTTCTACAGGTTTTGCCGACCCCGTTGATGGTTATGCCAAATATATAGACGTAGATAGTTTTGTTGATTGGTATTTGATCAGTGAAATTACTAAGAATGTCGATTCGCTAGATTTCTCCAGTATTTATTTTAATTTTGTACCAGGCGGAAAAATTAAAATGGGGCCGTTATGGGATTTTGATTTGTCTTTTGGCAATGTAGATTATGCAGATTCTCGCTATGCAGAAGGTTATTGGGTAAAGGATAATCCGTGGATAGCCAGATTGTTTACCGACAGTATTTTTGTCGACAAAGTCAAAACTCGCTTTGCTTACTTTAAAGATAATCAAAATCTTATCTTAGATAAAATCGATGCCTACGCAATCAAGTTGAATTTGGCTCAACAAGAGAACGACGCGAAATGGAAAACTTTGGGTACATATGTATGGCCAAACCCTATTTGGTACGATACTTACAGCGAAGAGGTAACACATTTGAAGGATTGGTATAACCAAAGAATGGCTTGGCTAGATAATGCTTTGAATGACCTTTAAAAGAGCAATAGTCGGCTGATTTAGCCATTTGCGTTCAAATTAGAGTTTTTTAAAACGTTAGTCTTGTGGAGTGCCAATAGAATTAGTCGGGTTACCAACGAATAGATTATTGTGACGTTTGTATTAGTTTATGCGGTTCACGCTTCAGCTACTAGTGGCAAATTGAAGAGGTGTAACTGAAATCACTTGTCTAATAGCTCATTATTCCTCTTTTTTATATGACGGATCCCGTAAGTGATATAAGAAAAGACTCTCAATTAAAAAACCGTAGGTGACAGCTATTGCTCAATGGTCATAGCTTGGTTAACGTAGTACGCTTAGTGTAAATAACTTAAGGTAAGCCACATCAGTGATACCTAGCCAACGTGCCTATATTAAACTTTCTCTCCTTGTACTCACAATTATCGCTACAACTGCCTCTTCTGTTTGTTATGCCGGAGCAGCATTTGTTGGTTACTCACAGTCTGAACAAAGTACTCTAGTATCAAACCAAATTTTGGGGTTTTCGCCTAAGGGTACGTCGGCTCTACTGTCATTTGACCTAACACAAGACTGGTCATTGAGTGTTGACTATACAAAGCTTAACGATACGCAAATTGCAGTGAATAATGCAACTGGTGAGTTAGAAGTTTCTAGCTGGGGAGTGGGGGTCAGCCGATACGTCAATGACTGGTCTATTTCATTGAGCTATTCAGATTGGCATGATGACTTAGTGATCCTGCTAAACAATAACTTGGTGTTCTTGGATCAAGCAACGCGTTCCCCTTCAACGTCTTTTTCGGTCGCTTATGACTGGGAGCAAGGGAGTTGGCAATTTGGTCTATCCGCTGGTGCGCATTATAGTGATTGGCAACAGATTAGCTTCTCCCCTGATCGCACCAACATAAATCCACAATCTATTGATGAGGGAAAGTCTACATTTATTAGCATTGCCCTATCAACGGCAAAGTTAATAGAAATAGAACAAGTCGGCAACATGATTATAGGTAGCAGCTTTTCTTGGAACCAGCTAACAGATAGTGATTCTATGGCCGTCTCTCGTAATGGTAGAAATATCAGCCGGATCAGTAATCGAACGAGCAGTAACATTAGTAATATTGCGGGCATTATTGGTACAGAAAGTTATGGACAACTGAGTTTTTACTTATCCTACGACATTACTGATAATGTCAGTGTAGATGTGGAGTCTACTTTTGACGTGGGCGGTGAGCAAAACACTCAAGCTTGGTCATTAAATTTTGGTTACTTTTTCTAAACGGTTTAGTGTGTGAGTTCTTTCGATTTTGGCTCAGTTTGTTCTTTTAGTTTTCCGCGTTTGTTTAATTCTCTTAAAACGTTCACGCAGTTTTTGGCGCTTTACTTTAGGCAAGTTTTTGAATCGTTTGTAACTTTCACGTATCTTAGTTTGTTTGGCCGATGATAATTTTTTAAACGCCTTAAGACGTGCTTGTAAATCTGCACGTTGCTTAGGTTTTAATTTTTGCCATTTCTCAAATTTTTGGGAAAGTTGAATTCGTTGAACACTGTCCAAGTTGAGCCAACGTTTTGCCCCAAGAGCTAATTTTGACTTTTCGGACTCACTAAACGAAGACCATTGGGGTTGAAACTGCTTTAAAACCTTTTGTTGCTCAGTACTGAGTTCGTTCCACGGAGCTGCCTTTAAAATATGCGGAAATATCAAAATAATGATCACAAGAACGCCTAAACAATGTCTCATTGTTGGAGCTCCTTTGGGACTACTTTTGGTACTATTTTTTGACTCTTCTTTGGGTCTATCTGTTTTATTGCCGAAGGCAGTTTATTAACCTCAATAGGCAGATCGACATCATCTATGTCAAGCATATCAATAGGGCTTATTAACTCACCCTTTACCTCTTGTAACTCTGACAAATACTCCAATAAAGCCTTGCTAGGGAGCGTCTCATTAGGCTCTTTCCCATACAACTGTGCAGTGTAACAAACTAGAGTCAACATGCTAATGCAACACCTCTTGTTGTTCAGCCAACCAGTCAGCAAATTCTAAATCCTCTAACATTGCCAGATCTTCCATAGGAACATCTTCAGAATACAAGCCCATAGGTAGCGCTGGTATTGTTTTAGTTGGTTGGTAACTTACCAATATTAGCAGTGCAAGGGCAATAGGTGTCGTAGTATAAATCACTTTCTTACTGAACATATGCCGCAAACTAATGTTTGAAACGATGCGCCGTGCTGTTGAGTCTGACAAAGTATTTACTTTGAGTTTAGCTTGAGCAATAGCCATCACTCTAGCTTGATGAATATCGTTTTGGATATCTTCACTTAACGCTTCGTTAGCCTTATCTAAATGTGAGTTAATCTGTTTTTCCAGATGTTTTGGATCAAATAATGATTTCATGAACCTCCCCCAAAACTTTTCGTAGTTTATTCGCCGCTCTAAAATAATGGGTTTTAACACTGCCTTGTGAACATCCCATAATTTTTGACGTTTCTGCCACTGACAAACCTTCCCAGCTTCTAAGCAGAAAACATTGTCGTTGTTTCTCTGAAAGTGCAGATAGCTCATTCAATACCGTCTCTCGTTGCTGAGCGACATCTAAACTTTCTTCTGGTTTTCCTAATGGTTTTGATTCATCCACTAACATATCATCTTGGTTTTTATCAGCATCTGTTGGGATCCAGAAAAACAACATGTTCTTCAGTTTTTGTTGTCTATGCCAATCGTTAATTCGGTTACGTAAAATACGATAAAATAATGGCTTCCACTCTTGAGCAGGTTTGTCTGCATACTTAACCACTAGTTTGAACATACTATCTTGGAGCAAATCTATCGCGTCGGCATGTCCGCCAACTGACATTTTCACCATTGTGTATGCCTTTTTTTCAATTTGAGCGAGAAAAAAATCCATATCCAAAGGTGCTGTATCACACTTTTCATGCGCTGGACCGGCGGTCATCTAACCCCAGCCTTTATATTCTTATTATTAAGGATACGCATAACTTCGCCTTGCACAGAGGATACACCCCATTAAATTCAAGTACATAATGTGATCATTATTCTACTATAACGCTTTAACAGTAATTTGGTTGACAGGCTTTGCTAAATTAAATCTGATTTAGGTTATGCCACAGAACAAAGAGTAGTGCTGCAGTTTATATCATCTTACCAAAAACAGTGGATTATCAATGTTTGCTGATATAACCGTTGAATACACAGTGTGATGCCATTGCTAGTTTAGCCTAGGCGTCAAATCTGGTAATAGCGATTATCATTGTTGTTTCAGAAGTTTGCGATTGTTTTTAAGTCTATTGTTAAGCGCACCAGCCCCCCGCAGTAAATAAGAAATATATTTTTTGTCTGTCAACCAAAGTCATTTTAATACGTTGTACTAGTAAGATAAAAAAAATAAGGGTCCTATTATGGCGATACTTACGCTTGAAAACGCTTGTCATCTTGCTAGGCGTGCAGGCTTTTCCGCTAGCGATGCACAGTTTAGATTACTTACCTCTGCCAATTCTCAGGAAGCGGCAATTGATTTATTACTGGGTCAGTCAGCCAGTATTGTCGAGCTGCCGTCGTGGTATGACTCAGCACCAAATAACAGGGAAGATGATCCTGAACTAAGAAAAATACTACAACGTGAAAGTTTAAACATGGAGAAAGAGCTCAAGTATTGGTGGTTCAAACAGATGGTGGCGAATACCTCACCATTACAGGAAAAAGCGACCTTGTTTTGGGCTAATCATTTCACCTCTTCCTTAAAAAAAGTTAAATGGGCTCCGGCTTTGTTACAGCAAAATCTTAGCTTACGAACACATGCCATTGGAAGTTTCAGAGGTATGCTTGAAGCTATTCTGCAAGATCCAGCCATGCTCATATATTTGGACAATACAAATAGTAAAAAACAATCGCCAAATGAAAACTTGGCTAGAGAGCTGCTTGAATTGTTCACGATGGGAGAAGGAAATTATACCGAAGAAGATATTAAAGAATTGGCACGTGCATTAACGGGCGCATCCATTGAACAACGAACTGGATTATATAAATTCCAGCACAGAAATCATGACAACGGTGTTAAAACCATATTTGGTGAAACGGCAAATTTCACCCCTGATGATGTTGCAGACTTAATATTAAGGCAGCCACAAACCGGCCTATTTATTACCGATAAATTATGGCGTTTTTTTGTTAACGATGTACCCGATACCGAAACTATTGCCGCGATAAGTAATCGTTTTGTGGAAAATGACTATGATATTTCGATGTTGTTGCGGGAGCTTTTTTTACAGGAGGCATTTTGGGCTGCTCAGGGAGAGCAAATCAAATCACCTATGGAGTTAGTAGTGGGCAGCATGCAGTTGCTCGACATTGATATGTTAAGTCAGCGACAAGTCCTGGCATTCTCAAAAAGCATGGGACAGGATTTATTTGACCCGCCCCACGTTAAAGGTTGGGCCTCAGGTAAAGCCTGGTATACCACCGGTAATTTGGCGATACGCGAACAAGCGACCCAGTATTTTGCCCTACATGCCAAACTAACTCCAGATATAGCTCAGTTGTTAGCAACCGATGCGGTTGCCACTCTACCCGCAGCTGAACAGCCACATTATCTTCGCTCTATACTCAGCGACCCCTCATTTCAGATTGCTTAGGAGACTATTATGCAAAGACGTGCCTTTCTAAAAAGCCTTAGTGCACTGCCCATAGTGGCATATTTACCTTCATTAGTTTCGGCCCAGCAATTAGCCGATCAGAAATTGCTTATTCTAATCCAGTTTGGTGGCGGTAATGACAGTTTGAATATGTGTGTTCCCTATACAAATGATGCGTATTACGACGCGCGTGGGAATTTAGCGATATCGGCCCAAGAGACCATACCGCTAACATTAGATATTGGTCTGAATCCTGTCATGAGTACTTTGCTTGAAGCGTGGGACTCGGCTGATTTGGGAGTAATACAAGGGCTGGGCTACCCAGATCCTAATCGTTCACATTTTCGTTCAATTGAAATTTGGCAAACGGCCTCAGATGCTGACGAATATGCACATTTAGGCTGGTTAAATCAGTTATTACCCGAGTCGGATTTTCCTTTGCAGGGGGTAATGATTAGTGGCAGTCCCGCTACTTTGAGCGGAGAGCCAAATCAGTTTTCGTTGAACTCGAATGATACACAAACATTAGTAGCAATACCCGATGGCACAGCAGCTACGTCTGCTGTGCAGCACATCCTTAATCAACGTCACATATACAATAGTGCTGTAGAGTTGCTAAATGATGCTTTTGAGCAAGACATAGTCTTGTCTACAGAGTTTGCTGGTGACGGATTCTCTCAGGATTGTAAGTTAGTGGCCGAAGTATTAGCTGCAGGCGTCAGACCTCACGTTTTGCACCTTAGTCTGGGGAGTTTCGACACCCACAGTAATCAACGAGCACCTCATGATAACTTACTTGAGCAACTGGCTAGTGGCCTGTCTGCATTGCGTTCTGAGCTGCAGGCATTAGGGTTATGGCAACAAGTCACTATAGCTACTTATTCTGAGTTTGGTAGAAGAGTAGCAGCCAATGGCAGTAACGGCACTGACCACGGCACTGCGGCCAGTCACTTGGTTATGGGGGGGAGTATTAAAGGCGGGGTTTATGGCCAATCCCCATCTCTAACAAATCTGGATAATGGCGACCTGATTTTTACTCAGGATTTTCGGGATTATTACCGAACTTTGGCAGATTGGATGCAATGGTCGCCCTCTGATGAAATCAAGGAATTCGCTAATTTGGGATTCCTACATGAGAGTTAAAAGATCAAACAAGGATCATTAAAATCAGCATGCTAAAGCATAGCTTATCGACGGCCAACTAAAACCATATTAGTTTAAGCCGTCTTGATCTTGTTTTTCTGGCACCAAGATATACCTCCTTGTGTCGTGGTGGTAACCCTTATATTGCAGAATTATTTTTCCTTTCTAGTACCCCTTATACTGATTGGTATAAGTGCTCTCTAAAAGCATCCTTTGTTTAATTAACTCAAACAATAAATATATTTTTTATCAGTGTTGTGATTTTTTAGTGGGCTGATGCGAATAATTATATAGTTAAACAAAATGGGAGTACGTATGTGTATCACTTTTCAAAATCATTTACATGTATATGCAAAGCTAGATGAGTCAATTTGATGTCAAATGAAAAAGAAGCCCGGTTCGAATCGTTGCTTTCACAACATAAAGGTATTCTTTACAAGGTCGCCCGCAGTTACAGCTATTGTTTGGAAGATCAACGCGACCTGGTCCAGGACATAACATTGCAGCTGTGGAGATCATTTGACAGTTATGATCCAGATTTGAAGCTGAGTACATGGGTTTATAGGGTAGCAATGAATACTGCTATTTCTTTTCTTAGGAGTGATTCAATCAGAAAGAAGTATCACATCACAACAGATGTGATGTTAATCGATGAACCACAAGAAAATGGCAATGAAGAACTGATGCTTGAAATTCAGCGAATGTTGCAGCGTCTTAATAAATTTGACCGAGCGATGTTCATTATGTATTCAGACGGTCTGGATTACGCCGCAATTTCTGATGTTTTGAAAATTTCAGCCAGTAATGTAGGTACCCGTGTTTCACGCATAAAACAGCAATTAAACAAAGAATTTTTTAATAGGTGATTATTATGAATAATGTACAAGATCTTACCCAATTATGGGCTGCACAAGAAAAACAACTACAGCAAAGTGTGCGTTTAAATACTATTACGTTAAATGAAATTAGAACCCATAAAGCTCAACATAAAATGCGTGGTTATTTGGGACTAAATGTTTTTTCGTTAATAGTCGGAGTGTTAATGGCAAGCTCTTCTGGCTACTTTATATTGACTCATCTAGATGCGATACATATGGTGTTATCTGGGGCAGTCGCACTTTTGTGGTCGTTGTTAATCTTTGTTGGTGCAATCTTACAGTTAGAAAAATTATTTACTTTGGACTATACAAAACCTGTTTTAGACGTTCAGCACAAACTCAATAAAATAAGATTGTCTGCGCTTTATTTTTTGCGCATATCTCTGATGATCCTACCGTTCTATTTTGCCTACTTGTTGATGTTTTTCGATGTTGTATTTGGGGTTGATATATATGTATTGGGTGACACAAATTGGCTGATATCTCAAGCCGCATTTTCATTGTTGCTGGGTGTATTGGCAGTGTATCTGTATCGCCAGTTGTCACCAGGAAACATAAACAAACCCCTGACTAAATGGTTAATGCAAGGCTTTGGTAGCCAGGCAATGGAAGCAGCAGAAGAACTGAATCAACTCGAAGAATTTGAAAGATATTCTGAAAAAAAAACCTAATGTATGCCTATCAAGAGACTGTTGTTAAGACAGTCTGTTGATAAATTGCAATGCTTTAACTCGGGCTCAGATAAGTGACTCGTTTGTAAAAATATCAAAAAGAACACTTGTGATAGAAACTTACTATTGGCTTATGGGAACTGCAGAAAGGTGGATAAGAAATTGAATGTTAAAAATTCTAATCTAACCCAATTAATAGCCTGTGTATTAACACTTTCTGGGTTGTTTTTTAGCGTGCGATTTTTTATGCAGGTAGAATTTAATATCAACCCGCAGGTTTGGTTTTCAGCGCAATATTACGAACAATTCATTCCTTTCTATATTGCCATTATACTGCTATTAAGTGGTGTATTTGTATTCACAAAATATTCTCAAGCTAACTTGTATTTGGCCTCATTTGGCCTCATTTAGACACGCGGCATCTGAAGAAATAATATTCAGTTGGATAGGCATAGTAGATACACCTCTACCTCCGTTTTCTATTGCTATATTTGTGCCATTATCATTAGTCGCTCTATGGGCAGCCTATTTCAATATGCTTAAACAAAAGCCTCTTTCCATTTGGGAAGCGATTGTTGGCTTTGTGATCAGTACATTATTTATCTTGTTACCCAGATTTCTTTAATCAAAATAAACCAGCATGTCAGGGCCGATATAGCTGCCGCTTAGGATATTAATTTCCTATTTCATTCGTTGACGGACTTTATGTGAATGCCATATGGCAGGAATGATAACGACTAGCGCAATAGTGGCTGAAATCCATCCCAAAGCAGGCTTGTCACCCACTTCTGGCCTTCCAAACTGAAAGTGAAACAAGGGGATGCCAAACAGAATCAACTGACTTTTGTATTCACGTTGCTTGGAATCTTTTTGATCCGCTTGACTTAGGAAGGCTTCAGGATGAAATAAGCGCTCTTGGGACCTAAGCTTTCGCATGCTTTTAAACATGCCAGCGACGAGAATTAAATTACTAGCAACGTACGCAAGTGCTAATAATTGCGCGGCAACCGCATAAATCCCAACATTGCCATTGTCACTCAAAGCTACAATTTTCAATGTAAACATACCCGCAACAAAAACGACTGCAAAAAACATAAACAGCGCTACGATTCTTATTGCTTGTATTCGCTCTCGTTGAGTACGCGACTGGTCAAGGCTGGCTCTTAAGCCAAAAAATGAACTGATAACACCAGAAAATGCAGCCAATGAAATTAATATACTGGCAAACTTGAACACTGAACCTGTTTTGACAGCTCCAGCACCTAACGTAGCCGCTTTTACTGGTGGAGCAATAGGAGCAGCGATACTGGTAATAGCTGTCAGCACAGCGTTGGTAAATCCTACGCCTGGCTTACTTTTCACTAAAGTTTCTTCCACGAATTTAACCATCGATTTTTGCAGCAGCTTTCGGCCTCTGGACAATCGTTGTTTTACTGTATCTTCGGTTAGGTCTAACTCAAGGGCCACATGTTCGACAGAGTTTTGTTCTCGGTAAAATAGGATAAGCGGTTCTCGATAGATGTCATCCATGTTATCTAAGGCTTTCCAAAGCAGGGATTGTTCTTGTTCACGTATCGCCACATCTTCCATTTTTTCATGGCCGAGCTCATTAAAGTCGCTTTCATCTAACTCTTGGGCGTATTTTATCGGTTGTCTTTGTTCCTTTCTGCGGTAATGGCTCACCTTAAAGCGCAGTATGCCGCAAAGCCAAGACTTCAATTTTTCTGGATCTAGAAGGGTGTCGAGTTTTTTCCACGCTTCAACAAATACCTCCTGAGCAATGTCCTCACTATGTTTTATGTCGCCGACTGCCGAATAGGCCAATGAGCATAGTAAATTCTGGTAACGGCTGACAATTTCACAAAATGCATGGCGATCACCGCCCAATGAAGACAACACCAAAACAGCATCGTTAGCACCCGTTATTGGGTTACTTTTTGTAAAAATACTCATGTCTGTTCAACTCTAACTCTGGCTTCTACTTACTATGTGCCATCTTTTAGGATTTAGGTGACAGATTTTTAAAAAAAAGTTTTATTTTTACCGTTTCAAAAATAATTTCAACTTTGTTGTCACCAATTCACTTCGTTTGGGCACTTATTGGAAGACACTGCATTGCTGTGTTCAATAACGTCGCAAGTAGACGCACACCTCATTTTTTGAAAGCGATAGTGAAAAAATCACTAAAAATTAAATTTATTAAAAAAGATAAAGGAAAGACAAGATGGTAGTTAACTTATGGTTATTTTTAAGTATTGGCGCAGTTTTGAGCACGATATTGGCAATAGCAATTACTATGATTATCAATAAAAGAAAATTAAAAGAGTTAGAAGTGGAAGCTTTGAAAGTTACAAATATCAACTTAAAAGCTGAAGTGGAAGGTGCGGTAAGTCGGCATATCAAAAGCCAAAATGACAGAATTGAAGTTTTAGAAGCGATAGTCACAGATAAAAAATATGCGCTAAATGAAGACATTACTAATCTACGTTGATATTTAAATTTCGGAAATGAAATCAAAAGATAACGGTTAAAATTTGTGAAGAAGTAACAAATTAAACGAATACTCAGAATCGCATTTGTAAGTGTAAGCATAACTTCCTTGTTCTTCGTACCATGGATTTTGGTATGGGCTTGGATATTACCACTACCAGATACGGTCCAAGAACAAGTCGATGAAGCAATTGGTTATGGGTTTGATGGAATGATTGTTTATGTGGATGAGGCTGGCAAGGAACCCGCATTTTATTCAGGTGGCTGGCATCACCGAAAAAATAAAATACCTGCCGACCCAAAAGCATTGTTTAAGATTGCGAGTATCGGCAAGTTGTATGTCGCTGTTGCTGTTGCCAAATTGACGAATGACAAACGTTTGTCATTGGATAAAACGCTCGCTGATTACTTTCCAGAACTTGTAGGAAGAATTGAAAATGCAGAAAAAATAACCTTGAGATTGATGGTACAACATCGAAGTGGCATTCCTAACTATGTCGATCATCCAGGCTTTTGGGAAAATCCACCGAATAGCAATGAAGCAGCACTTGAATTGGCCATTGAAATGCCTGCTAGCTTTGAACCAGATGAAGATTATGGATATTCAAACACCAATTATTTATTGCTTCGCAAACTCATTGATAAAGTGGTGGGTTATAACAATCACCAATATATCAAGGAGGAAATTTTGATACCACTTAAGCTCAACAATACGTTCGGTTCGCTTAGTGAAGTGAATATAGACGATGTTATGAGTGGCTATTACGTTGGTCATGAGGAAGATTTTAAGACTGATGAAGTGGGAATGTTAGCTACAGCAGAGGATGTGGGCATATTCTTAAGGGCATTAAACAATGGTTCATTACTTGATGAAGGTGAGCAGGACATCTATTCCTCGATTTACGTCTACGAACATACAGGCCTAGTTATTGGCTATCAGAGTATTGCCAAATACCACAAAGACATAGACACGGTTGTTATTCAACTTGTGAATACAACTAATTTTGATGGATACACCTGGAATTTATCAGAAATAGCATATAGCCGTATTGTAAAAATAGTGAGAAGTAAAAACAGCTCATAACAAAGCTTTTCGAGTCTGACGCATAAAGTTGTAGAACTAACCTGACTGGCAACTAAATGCCAATTGTGCTCATACGAGGTTGTCGTTACGCTTCATTTTATGGGGCAGTTCTTGAGACAAAACCTTCGTTCGCACATGAAATATATTGGTGCATTTTACAACGAAATGGTCACTCTGCTCCGCAGTCAGAGGAAAGGTTTTAGCACAAATGAGATATTTCAATGAACCCCACATGTTCGCCTCAGGATCTGACCCCTTTTATGATGTTGCAGGATTTTTAGCCGCTTTCCCGCCATTTATAATGCTTATTCAGGTGCAGATTGAATGAACCTGAGTAAGCTAATCTCTGATTATTGATTTACAGGTACTTTCACCCCAAATAGCCAGGCATAGAGCACTGGGATGACACCCAGAGTAAGTAGGGTGGAAAACAATAGACCTGCCATAATAGCGATAGACAAAGGCTCCCACATTGCACCACCACCCAGATAAAGCGGAATAAGCCCTAATACCGTTGTAGCTGTGGTTAATAATATGGGTCTGGCTCTTTGCTGGGCTGCGGCAATGATGGCCTGGTAATGCTCCACTCCGTCATTCAGCTCTATTTGTATTCGCTCTAGCAATACGATGGCATTATTGATGACGATGCCCGCCAATGAGACTATGCCCAGTATGGTCATAAAACCTACGTAGGAACGGAATATCATTAGTCCCAATACGACACCTATCAAGCCGAGGGGGATGGTGACCAGTACCACTGCGGATTTGCGTATGCTATTGAACTGCGCAACCAGTAATATCAATATGATTAACCCTGCCAGACCCACTTTGTCGGCGATGGATTTATTCGCTTTGACGGAGCTTTCCTGCTCACCACCAAAAGCGATTTTTATCCCAGGTCCCCATTCTTGCTGTTGCTCCAGCAGGTAAGCGTTTAACTCTTCTACTACAAGTGCCGCGTTAGCATCACCGACTAATTGCGCCCCCAGCGTGACAGTACGCAAACCATTGCGCCTATAGATTTTGGCGATGTCCCATACCATGTTTACGTTAGCCACTTGGCTAAGAGGCACTGAATTACCGGTAGATTGGGAATACACAGAAAGAGACTCCACTTTGCTAATCTCTCGTCTGGCCGCTTCGCTGGAGCGCAGTAATACCGGGATGGTATCTTCATCTTCTCTATATTCGGTCAATTCCAAGCCGCTTAAACTTGATTGCAGTGAGATGGCTATGTCCTGACTGGTGACACCAGAACTCTGGGCTCTGACCTGATCGATGTCGATCTTGAGTTTCTTGATCCTTTGGCCCCAGTCATCGGTAACATTTTGCAGGCTTGGGGTGTTTTGCATTTTCTCTCTGATTTGCTCAACCACCGCAAACAAATTATTGGTATCTGTGCTGGATATGCGCAGTCCTATAGGGTTTTCTACCGCAGCTCCATTTTCAATAAGCCTGAGTTTGAGGGTCAGATCTGGATGGTGATTGGCCGCATAGCCTCTAATTTTTTGCATGTAGCCTTGTATATCTGAGGCATCGCTAACGTTAGCAAGTAGTAATGCATAATTACTACTGTTGGGTTTAGGGCTGTGCGATAAGATAAAACGGGGCCCCGCGTTACCCACATAGGCCGCCCAATTAGTGATGCCTTCTTTGCGCTGGCTATTTACTTGTAGATTATCAGTAATAAAGTTTTCTAGGTCATAGACTACCGCTTCGGTGGCTTCGATGGTGGTGCCTGTGGGCAGTTCCAATTCCATTTTGAAGTAACTACGATCCGAGGGAGGGAAGAACATTTTAGGCAGGATAGACATACCAGCCATAGCTACAACAAATACCAGCATGGTTAGACCCAAGGTCGCGGTCTTGTTGTTTAGCATCTTTTGCAGCAGGTTTCGGTATGCGCTGTAGGCTCTGCTGTTAAAGTTCTGTTCCAGAGGCGCAACCTTGAGAAACTTTACGCATAACAGCGGGATAATAGTCAGAGATATCACCCACGAACACAGTAGGGTAATAGTCACTACCTTAAACAAGGATGCAGTAAATTCACCCACGTTAGATTCAGCCAGATAAATAGGCAAAAAAGCTGCGGCTGTGGTCAGGGATGCAGTTAGCAAGGGGACTTTCAACTCGCCGGCAGAGGCTATTGCCGCATCTATGGCTTTGGTGCCTTTTTCCATCTGCACCATAATGCTTTCTGTCATCACAATGCCGTTATCCACCAGCATACCAAGGGCAATGATAAGCGCAGCCAGTGAGATCTGATCCAGCCCTATTTTGAAACCAGACATAACAATTAAAGCAAGTAACATAGTGGTGGGGATAAGCATGGCCACTACCAAACCTGTGCGCATGCCAAGGGTAAGCAACATTACAGCGGTGACCACTACGACCGCTTGCAATAAGTTAGAGACAAAGTCAGTGACTTTTTTGTCTACTTCGGTAGGGGAGAAGTTGATCAAATCAAACTCTACGCCATGGGGGTAGGTTTGCAAGAAGGATTTAATAGCCTTTGTGACTTGCACGCCCAGCTCAATATTGTTGCCTCCTTCGCGCATAGACACAGCAACAGCTAGGGCTCTTGTGCCTGAACTATGGATGAGCGAACTGGCAGGATCTACATAGCCTCGGCTTATTTTAGTTATGTCTCTGAGCATAATAAGCTTATTGGTCTTAGGAGAGCTTACGACTGTCTTGCCTATGTCTTTAATTGACTCAAAGTTACCACTGGGCTCAAGGGCAATACGTTCATTATTCAGATTGAATGCACCACCCGAAATCACGATATTGCGCGCCTCTAACATCTGTGAAAGCTGGTAGGGAGATATTCCCAGTTCTGCTAAGCGCGCATTATCGTATTCGACGAAAACTCTCTCTTCCTGTTCTCCAAGAATATCGACTTTGGCTGCGTCTGGTATACGCAGTAGCTCATCTTTTACCTTATCGGCTATTTTTTGCAGATCGGCGTAAGCGAAGCCTTCGCCGCGAATAGTCATGACCACACCAAAAACATCACCAAACTCGTCATTGATAAATGGGCCAACCGCACCTTCTGGCAGGTCAACCGCTATGCCTTCTACCTTGCGGCGCAGGTTGTCCCAAATTGGCCGCATTTCCTTATAACTTTCTTTGATATTGACCAGTACAATAGAGACACCTGTGCGAGATTCACTTTTAACGAAATCCAGTTCAGGAATTTCTTTGACTGCGTCTTCAATTTTGGATGAAACCAGTTGCTCCACCCGCTGAGGGCTAGCCCCGGGAAAATAGGTCAATACCTGAGCGGTACGCACCACGAAGCCCGGGTCATAGGCGCGAGGCATTTTATAAAAGGTTTGCATACCGGCGATAAAAATAATCGCTAGTATCACTAAGGTGATGCGGTTATTTTCAATAGCGAGGCGGGTAATATTCACTGACTCCACTCCTCGCTGACTCGGACCGACATGCCGTCAGACATTTTGCTCATACCAGCAGTGATCAGGCGCTCACCTGTCTGCAGGCCACTGACCACCTCAAGTCCCTGTCCAGTAATGTGCCCTGTGGTCACAGTCTTGCGTCTCACTGTGCCCTGTTTGTTATGAACATTCTCCACCACAAAAGCGAATCGCCCTTCATTGGTTTCAATCACGGCTTGCGCGGGCACTATGACTGATGAAGCATTGATGGCAGATGAGGATGGCCGGCTGCCTCTAACGGTGACCGACATACCAGGTAGTATGTTAAAGGAATCAACTTTTGGCATATTGAAGGTCACGGCAAAGGTCTTAGAGCCAGAGTCTGCAAGAGTAGTGACTTCTAGCAGGGTTAATGGAAACTGTTGGTCGGGGATCGCATCGAAAATGGCAAATACATTGGGTTTTTCATTGGTTTTGACCAATATCATCAGTGTTTCGGGAATGTTTACCTTGATGTGAATCGAAGCCAGATCTTGCAAGGTAAAGATGGCCTGAACAGCTGAAACATCTTCAAAGTTATCTACATGGCGTCTGGCGATACTTCCGCTAAATGGCGCCTTAAGGCTGGTGTATTCGACATTTTGGTTGGCGGCTGTCAGGGCGGCTAGGGATGAAGCGTGTTGGGCTTCAAGTTTGTCAAAGTCAGCCTTGGCGATCAATTTTTGACTAAGCAAAGATTTACCCCGTTTAAAGTCTGCAGCCGCCTTGTCATAGTCGGCCTGACGAGTACGCAGTTGTATCTGGTAGTCTGTATCATCCAGTTTGGCTAGCACCTGGGCTAATTTGACTTGGTCACCTTCTTTTACCTTAATCTCGGCCAATTTACCCGATACCCTAAAGCCCAACTCTGCAGTTTGGGCGGCTTCTACCGTGCCTGGAAACTCTCGCCAATCCGAGCCAGAACCGGCATTAACTAACTGAGTTTTAACCAGGCGTGGAAGTACTTGCTGTTGCTCTTCTGGTGCCTTTGAGCAGGCGATTAAAAACCCACTGCAGAATAGGATTATCGTGCTTGGCTTAGCTAAGTGATGAATAAATTGCTTTACCTGCTGCATGGTTAGATTCCTTAAATTTTACAATACTATATGTATTAAATAGTGACGGTTGAATAACTTAGATTGAGATTATAGGGCAATTGTGCGCTATTGAACTCGTAGATTAATCCCATTTGTTTTAACAAGACAGAGTTGGCTAAAGTAAACCATAGCCAACTCTATTTTGCTGGGGTATTTATAAATACTCGCATTGACCCGGCCGTCCAAAAAAAAGGTTCAAATGACTTTCAACGTTAAATGCTGGAATGTCATCCCTTAACCAGATTGTTTAAACATTATGTAGGTAGCGATCGGACCAATGAAAGAGGTGAGTGTCAGCATGGGGTGTTCAACTTTAAGATGACCTTGTTGTTGGCGAAAATCCACTAATTGCAGCATTTTTTGAATATTACTAAACATGCTGCCTACAGCTGCTTTGATTTCAGGATGACGAGGAATTTCCTACAGCATTCGAAAAACCACATTACCGTGAGCCTTAAAGAACGCAATCTAAGTATGCAATTCCGTTAAAGAGGCTATCATGACCGCTACAAAAAACTCCAGACAATCTGATCTGATATACAACAACCTCGGTGTCAATGAACAGGCCATCATCGATAAAGTGAGGGGTTTTTGGTTACACCTTGCTCTTATCCACTTCGTTGGCCTAAAAATGAAACTACATTTTACCTGGTGGCGTTAATACTTAATACCAGTGCCGGTCACCTTGGCGTTATTTATATTCGTGGGTCCAGTTTACTTATTGAGTCTTCGCAGACACTTTTATCTTCATTTAGCATTGCGCAATTCACTTTTACTTTAGTAATAATTTTCACATACTTTCATTAGGGCAATAGAGTATGTTCTATGTTTAGCTATTTTATTTAACCAAAAAGTCTGTCATCTTTATATATAGATCAACAGTTTATATGGTTTTTCTGACGGGTAAAAATCCAAGTGTACAACGGGATATTTGGATTATAGATTGAATAATTAGATTTACAGGGTGGCTTAAATTGAAATATTTGTTTTTTATTTTTGGCTATGTTTTTGTAAACTGTTGCAATACTGTATATAATTACAGTTAATAAGGAGGTGGTCTATGATCCCAGCAC
>NZ_CAJWCF010000096.1 GCF_913020055.1 uncultured Paraglaciecola sp.
TGGCGTAGTAGCTAAAATCCTATAAGTAGAAAGCTTACTTATTCAGAAAAGGTCACTTAGGTGGCCTTTTTTATTGGGAGCAATTATTTACAGTATGACCCTTGAATGGAAATCCCGTCAAAAACAAACCTTCAATACAAAGACACATTTGTAAAAATTATTGAAAATAGCGCCATGTTTAAAAATGTCGGTATTCCTTCGTTTGCGAATTACTTCGACTTTCTTTTGTCGCCCTTTGGCAACGCTAACAACCGCTGAGATTCAAGCGCATAGGGCTGCCACCCTATTTGACACAAACTATAGGCAAAGTGCTGCTATTTTCACCTAAGTTTCACCTCCTCAATATTATTATGCGCATCTCAGAGCAAAGAAGAACATGTTGTAAGCTTTAATGCTTATAGCAACTAAAACTAATTAAAGTTAGTCATTGGAGAAAAGGTATATGACATTTATAAAAACAATTACTGCACTAAGTGCCTGCTTTTTATTGAATGGCTGCTCGGTAGTGAACAGTATTCGAATGATGGCAGCGAATAATGATCTCGAGCCTATTTGGGCCAAGGGCGCATCCGAACAAAGTCTGGAGGCTGTGTACATTGGTGAAAAACCCTATATTTACCTTACTGCTAATAATGATAAAAAGTTACTTTTTCTTATTGATACCGGAGCCTCTTTCACCATGCTATTTGATACTCAAAAAGGGGCTCCATTGGCAAGTGAAAAGGGTTTTGACATGCAAATAGCGGGCTGGGGCGATGGCGAAGATACCTACGCCTATCAATCATCTTTGAAAAGCCTGCAGATTGGAAAAGTGAGCTTTAAAAACGTAAAAGTGGCTTACATACCTATATCTACTTCTCAGTATTACATGCGTCCTGATGAAGCTATTTTTGATGGAGTCTTAGGGCACGACATACTGCGTCATTTTTCGTGAACCTTCGACAAGGCCAATAACACTATAAGTCTTTCAGCTACGCCATACCTAGTGAAAGGAGGTGATACAAATCTACCTATGGATGTGACATTTGTTAATAAAATAAGTATCCCTATAAAAATACGTTTTAACGATACTTTTGAAACAGAACGGGATGTATTGATCGATACCGGTAGTCGTCATTACATGAAATTAAGCAGCTCATTTCCTACAGATAGCAATATTGATTTGCCATTAGCACAGGTGGAGGCGGCTGATTTCGGCATGAGCGGCATGACAAAACATAAACGTGTTACTTTACCCAGTGTATCCTTTGGGAACATTGATATTGAGAATGTAAAGACGAATCTTATTCCGAGTGATGATGAAGACGATTGGTGGGTAATAGGTAGTGCGTTAATGAACCAGTTTGTTACTGTTATTGACTACCGTAGTCAGCAATTTATTATCAGACCTTATAGCAATCTAAGTTTCCATTCTCGATACAACTTAGCGGGCTTGGACTTAAGAAAACTGCAAAATGGGGATTTGTTGGTTAAATATGTATTCCCCAATTTACCCGCCGAACGAGCTGGTATAAAAGGGGGTGATGTTATTACCTCAATTAACCAAGCCTTAGCCACTGCATTGAGTGAAGAAGATTGGATAGCCATGAATGCACAAGCAAATCAATTTGTAATGTGCACTAAGAGTCAAGAATGTGTCAATGTTACAACAACCGCCATAAAGGGTTACTCGTCAGACTAGCCAACTAAATTTACATCTCGCGTAGTGAAATTTTATCGGCCGCATCTCAGAAAATAAATAACAGACAAAATGGTATTTCGGTAAAACATAGCCTTTGACCTCGATTCATTGATAAACTAAAGATAGTTTAATCAAACAAGTCACAAAATGAAGCTACCTATTCTATTTTTGTTAAGTGTTATGTTGTTCACGGCGCAGCTCAAAGCCAACGACTTGTCTGCGGGCTGGGAGTTGTGGTATCCCTATCAATATCACAATAAAGATAGGCAACTTGTAGGTTTAGATATCGACTCTTTTAAGGCAGTCATGGCCGAAGCAAAATTAAGCTTTACCACTGCTGAAATACCTTGGAAGACACATCTGCACTTTCTTAAAACAGGTAAGATGGATGTGGCGATGGGGGCTTCTTGGTCAAAAGAGCGAGAGAAATATGCATATTTTTCGCTACCCTACCGAAAGGAAACGGTGAAACTGTTTGTTAAAAAAGGCAATGCCAAAAATATTCGCCTACAAAGCTTGTCTGATTTAGTCGGTAGTAAGTACATTGTCGGGGTGGAAAGTGGATATTACTATGGCGAAGACTACGATGAGTTAATCAAAACATCGGGTTTTCAAGCGAACATAAGTGAAGTAATTGATCTAGAGCAAAACGCTACGTTATTGATGAAAGGTCACCTTGATGGTTTTTTAGTTGACCCTAACACCATGCAATCCTTTGTCAAAAAATATCATATGGAAGATGAATTCGAACAACATTCGCTGGAAATTTATAGTGCTGATATTTTTATTATGCTGAGCAAAAAAACAATTAGTATTGATATTGTGGACAAGATTAATAAGGCTATTACTACCTTAACTAGCAATGGTGAGTTATCTAGGATTAGTAGTACTTGGAAGGCATCACACAAAAATTCTGAATAATTCAGAGCTTAACGTTATCTTTGATCTTTTTAATCTCGCAAAATTGTTTAGTACCCAGCCTCGCCATCCTTGGCAAGTCAATTGGAATATCTAGAGGTATCTAACCGGTATTCCTCATTCCTACCGCTATCCCAGCTATCGTCACCATCATGGCACGCTCCAGAGTTGCGTCGTGTTCTTGATCATCAAGCTGCCTAATCCTTTTCAGTAATTCAATTTGCAAGTAGTGCAAGGGTTGAAGGTAACTGGCACGGATGTTCATCGAAATTGACCCTTTAGGGTCACTTTCTAAGACTGTTTTTTGATCAAGTAATTTAAGCAGTAAGTCTATGCTTTGTTGTAACTCAACGCGCAACGCGTCGCCAAAATGTCGGAGCTCTTCAGGCACTAAACTATTATCGTATTCTTGGCTTATTTTAGGATCAGCTTTGCTGAAAACCATGTCTAACATGGATAAGCGAGAATAGAAAAAAGGCCAATTATCTAACATGTCTTGAATGGTGTTTTTTTTACCTTTGTCCAAAGACGTTTGTACTGCCTTCATTACACCTAACCAAGAAGGCAATACCATACGGGTTTGCGCCCAAGCAAATATCCATGGGATCGCACGTAAACTTTCAATGCCTCCAGTGGGTTTACGTTTCGCAGGACGACTGCCTAATGGTAATTTACCTAATTCTTGTTCTGGCGTGGCTACGCGGAAGTAAGGCACAAAGTTTTCGTCGTGTCTGACGATTTGACGGTAGTTGTCGCGACCATCTGCTGCCATCTTTATTATCGCTTCGCGCCATGCTTGTTTAGGCGCTGGAGGCGGTAAAATGAGCGCTTCTAATATGGCGCTGGCATACAGCGCTAAGCTGCGCTGTGCCAAAATAGGCATGCCAAACTTATAACGTATGGTTTCACCTTGTTCGGTGACTCTAAAACCGCCAGTTAACGACCCCGGTGGTTGCGACAGTATTGCTGCGTGAGCGGGTAATCCACCTCGGCCAATAGTACCGCCGCGCCCGTGGAATAAGGTAAGTTCAATTTCGTTTTCTTCGGCTAGTGCGACCAAGGCCTCTTGTGATTCATATTGCGCCCAACCAGCTGCCATTGCCCCTGCATCTTTGGCCGAGTCAGAATACCCAATCATCACGTATTGATGACCTTGGATATAACCACGATACCAATCGATGGAAAACAATTTTTTGGTCACGCTAGCTGCAGCGTTTAAGTCGTCTAATGTTTCAAACAAAGGTGCCACTGGCATAGGCCAAGTTACACCTAGTTCTTTAAGCAATAAATTCACGCTTAATACGTCAGAAGGCAGGCTAGCCATAGAGATAATATAAATACCAAATCCATCTTTACCGTTTTGAGCAATCACTTTACAGGTGTCTATTACTTCTTGAACATCTGCACTGGGTTGCCAAGCTGGCGGAAACAATGGGCGTTTTGAACCTAACTCTTTCAGTAAAAATGCTTGTTTGTCTTCTTCACTCCACTGGCCATAATCACCTAAACCTAAATAACGGGTCAGTTCAGAAAATACATCAGCATGCCTTTCTGAGTCTTGACGTACGTCTAGCTTAAGTAAATGCACGCCAAAACAGTGGATCCTGCGAATAGTATCTTGTAAGTGGCCATGGGCGATAACAGACATGCCACAGGCTTGCAACGAGTGATAACAGGCCATCAAAGGCACTAACAACTGCTCTTTGTCATCTACCCAATCTGTCATATCAACAGGTGTACCTTTGAGCTTTTCTACTATGCCTTCTTGAGTTTTAACTAATTTATCAAAAAGAGGTCTGAGCACAGCGCGATAAGGTTCAAGTACATCGCCTACTTGCTCTCTAAGCACTTTGTCGCAATCGCTCATAGATAATTCGGTTTGCAAAATATCGATATCTTTTGCAAAAAGTTTAGCGGCGCGTTTGCGTGCTAGAAGTAAAACTTGCTCGGTTACTTTTGACGTAACGAAAGGGTTACCGTCTCTATCACCACCCATCCAAGAGCCAAATTTCACAGGAGACATATCTAAAGGGATAGCCAAACCAAATTTATCGACAAAACGTTTATCTAATTCACGAATAAACTCGGGAACAGCTTCCCATAGTGAGTTTTCAATTACTGAGAATCCCCAGCGAGCCTCGTCAACAGGGGTAGGGCGTATAGTACGAATTTCTTCTGTGTGCCAAGCTTGGCTGATGAGTTCAGCAATGCGGGTTTCAATTTTGTCTCTATCGGATTCGTTGATATCCGATGCATGTTCTCTACTGAGGCACTTAGCAAGTTCGCTGTGTTTATGTATAAGTGTCCTGCGCGTCACTTCTGTTGGGTGAGCGGTCAATACAAGTTCAATATTTAAATTATCTAGCGCCTTTTCAAAGGTATCGGCTTGAATATTTTTTTTATCTAAATGACTAAATAACGTATCGAGTGGGTCATTTTGTTCGTTATTACTGTTAAATTCTTGTTCGGCTATATTGGCCAAATTTAAAAACTGCGAAAAGGCTCTACCCACAGTGAGTAATTCGTCATTTTTTAATTCAGAGAAAAGTTGTTTAACATGTTTTGTAGAATCTTCATCACCTTGGTGAGCTTTTCGCCCATCCTTTCTGATCGCTTCAATTCTTTCTAACCATTCTTCACCCAGTTGGCTACATATTGTGTCGCCCAATACAGCGCCGAGATTACGGACTGTTCCTGTCAATTGAGAATCTAATACTTGTGTCACAATTATCTCCAAAATGATTAAAAATCTGCAGGTACGATACTTATATGTATGCTATTTGTCTAAGTCATAGAGCTATTAATCATGCCTAAATGTGTTTTTTTCTTACGTTTATCTATATACTTGCGCGCTTTTAAAGCAACAGTGCCGAAATCTTTTTTAATTAAAAAAGAGGCGGGCGGTTAGGAGCCAAAGTGTCAGATAAATTTTCCAGCATAGAAAAACAAGCAAGTTACGGTATTGGTCTACAAATGGGTGAGCAATTGCGCGCTAATCCTTTTGAAGGTTTGGATGTTGAAGCAGTGCAAGCCGGTCTTGCAGACGCATTTAATAATCTTCCTGCTCAGGTTGATAACGATAAGTTGCGTGTTGCGTTCAATGAAATTCATGAACGTATGCAAGCGGCTAAATCAGCCGAATTTGCCGAAGTGATTGCTCAAGGCGAAGCGTATTTAGCTGAAAATGCTAAACGTGAAGAGATCACAGTGACAGAGAGTGGTCTTCAATATGAAGTCGTTACTCAAGGCGACGGTGAAATACCCACTTTAAACTCAACTGTAAGAACCCATTATCACGGTACTTTGTTAGACGGTAGCGTATTTGATAGTTCTTACGAACGCGGCCAGCCAGCTGAATTCCCAGTAAACGGTGTGATTAAAGGTTGGACTGAAGCGTTGCAGTTTATGAAAGTAGGTACTAAGTTGAAACTGCATGTTCCAGCCGAACTTGCCTATGGTGAGCAAGGTGCAGGCGGGGCTATCGGTCCTCATAGCACACTAGTATTTGATGTTGAATTGCTTGATATACTTGCCTAGTTGCAGTCAATTTAGTAAAAAGCCGGTTTTCCGGCTTTTTTTATGCCTTAAATTAACCTGTGAACCTTAAAAATTAACAATCTGTTAAAAGAAATACCTTGCGAATTCTGATAGAATCCGCGCCTAATTTTTGAACATCAGCATTAATGAGGAATTTAAATGTTTGATTTGATCACCAATAAAGACAGTAACGTCAAAAATGATGTGTTGTCTGGGATCACAGTTGCTTTGGCCCTTGTGCCGGAAGCTGTTGCCTTTGCCTTTGTTGCGGGTGTTGAACCTATGGTTGGTTTATATGCGGCCTTTATGATGGGTTTGATAACTTCAGCCTTAGGTGGCAGGCCAGGCATGATTTCTGGTGCCACTGGTGCTATGGCTGTTGTCATGGTCGCCCTTGTTGCTCAGCATGGCGTACAGTATTTATTTGCAGCGGTTATTTTGGCAGGTTTGTTACAACTGCTATTCGGCATTTTTAAGTTGGGTAAGTTTATCAGACTAGTACCTTATCCAGTGATGCTGGGCTTTGTAAATGGTCTTGCCATTGTGATTTTTCTTGCACAACTGGGCCAGTTTAAAGTTTTGGATGATTTAGGTAATTTAGGATGGATGCAAGGCGACATGCTTTATATGATGTTAGGTTTGGTCTTATTGACTATGGCTATTATCTTCTTTTTACCTAAACTCACCACCGCCGTACCAGCTTCATTAGTAGCAATTGTCGGGGTGACTGCACTCGTTCATGGTTTAGATTTAGAGGCCAGAACCGTTATTGATTTTGTCCGCGATATGTTGCCTGCGGATCAAAAAGAAAGCGCTACTTTGGCTGGCGAATTGCCCAGCTTTTCTATTCCGATGGTGCCTTTCAATTTTGAAACACTTTATATCATTTTACCTACGTCTATTATTCTAGCTTTAGTCGGTTTGATTGAATCTCTTTTAACCTTATCGTTAATTGATGAAATGACCGACACACGTGGACACGGTAACAGAGAATGTCTAGGTCAGGGATTTGCTAATACAGTTAACGGATTCTTCGGTGGCATGGGTGGTTGTGCCATGATTGGTCAAAGTATGATCAATATTAACTCTGGTGGTCGTGGTCGTTTGTCTGGTATTACTGCTGCGTTGGTATTACTTGGTTTTATCTTATTTGCCGCACCTTTACTCGAAATGATCCCTTTAGCTGCTTTGGTTGGGGTGATGTTTATTGTGGTGATTGGTACATTTGAATGGGCTTCATTCAGAATTATCCGTGGTATCAATAAAGAAGATGCTTTTGTACTGTTTTTGGTAACGGCTGTGACTGTTATTTCTGATTTAGCTGTAGCTGTTGTGGTTGGGGTTATCGTCTCGGCACTAGTGTTTGCATGGAAACATGCGGCCCATATTCACACACGTACTCACACAGATGATGATGGCTGGAAAGTCTATGAACTAGAAGGGCCGTTGTTTTTTGGTTCCGTTTTGCATTTTAAAGATTTGTTCGATCCACAAAATGATCCGCAAGATGTGGTGATCGATTTTAACGAATCTCGCGTATGGGACTCATCAGGTATCGATGCGATTGACGGTTTGGCTGACAAATATAAAGAACAGGGCAAAAAATTACATATTAGGCACATCAGTCCAGAATGCCGTCAGTTAATGACTAAAGCCCAAGAATATGTAGAAATGAATTTAAATGAAGATCCGCGATACCATATTGCGTCTGATAAACTAGACTGAAGACTGCTATAAACTTCTTGCCGCCCAGTCCCTACTGGGCGATAGTTTAGAAAGTTTTACATTAACTTTCTATTGAGTACTATATTAACCAGTAGAATGTTTGTTTTGTTATACTTTTGAAACTATTTCATGGAGGGAAATTGATGTACGACTGTAATATTGTAGTAATTGATGATGACAACATTACGCTTGAATTGGTGCAAATCATTCTTGAAGAGGTGACTTCGGGTCAAATTACTGTGTTTTCTGACAGCAAAAAAGCACTCGATTATGTACAAAGTGACAGTATGGACCAAATTTCTTTGGTGATCTGTGACTGGATAATGCCAGATGTGAGTGGTTTAGACATACTCGCAGCACTTCGAATATGCAAACCTAATTGCCCATTTTTGATGGTAACCGCGAATGCTACTAAAAAGTTAGTGGTTGATTCTATGCGAATGGGCGCAACAGACTTTATAGTGAAACCTATTCATTCAAATGATCTGCTCAATAAAGTCGAACGACTTATCCGCGATGCGGATGGTGAGTAACCTTGTTAAGCTTATTCCTTTAAACCTTTTCAATTGAAGTGATACATTTCATGCAGTTTGACAAAATTATCGATAGAACCCCCAGTTACGCTCTCAAATGGGAAAAATATAAAGGCCGCGATATCTTGCCAATGTGGATCGCGGATACCGATTTTAGATGCGCTGAGCCTATTTTAGATGCCCTCAAAGAGCGAACTGAGCACGGTTTGATGGGTTATACCTTGCCGGCAGATCATGTAACAGCAAATAAAGCGGTTGTTGATTGGTTGGCTCGTCAATATGACTGGCAAATTTCATCCGATTGGATCGTTTGGACACCTGGAGTAGTGCCTGCGTTTAACGTTGCTTGCAAAGCTGTTTGTCAACCTGGCGACAAAGTATTGATCCAAACGCCCAACTACCCACCACTTATCGCCGCTCCTAAACTAAATGACTTGATTAAGGTTGATATAGGTACTGTGGAAGTTAACGGTCGTTGGACAATCGACTTAGATGAACTTGAGAAACAAGCAGCTGATCCTGCATGTAAGTTGTTTATTGTATGTAATCCGATGAACCCTGTTGGCACAGTACTTACATCTGATGAACTGCAACGTATAGCTGATATTTGTTTAAGTCATAACGTTATGTTGTGCTCTGACGAAATTCATTGCGACATTATCTTGGATGAAACTGCAAAACATATTCCGGCGGGAAAATTGGTAGGCTTTAAAGGGCAGGCCATTACACTTATGGCTGCAAGTAAGACCTTCAATGTTGCAGGATTAGGCACGTCTTTCGCAATTATTGAAGACCCTAATGTAAGACGTAAATTCAATGCCGCAGCCAAGGGTATTGTGCCCTGGGTAACGGTTTTAGGTTTAACTGCCACCGAAGCCGCTTTTACTCAGTGTGATGATTGGCATCAGGAATTATTAACCTATTTACGTGGCAACAGAGATTATTTGGCGGCAGAAATAGCCAGTATAGATGGCTTAAAATTACTGACACCACAAGCAACATTTTTGGCGTGGATTGATGCCAGTGGTTTAGGGAGTGATAACCCTCAAAAATACTTTGAAGATAAGGGTATTGGCCCTTCACCTGGGATTGATTTTGGTGATAAGAATTTTGTACGTATTAACTTTGGCTGCCCTCGTTCGCAACTAGAACAAGCGATTAAATTGTTAAAGGCCTAGTGTCGTTATATCAGATTAAAAAAGGGCTTAACTGTGAAGTTAGGCCCTTTTTTATGAAGTATCCCATCTAGAAATACGTTAACTAAAAGTTGTACTTAGCCCCAACTACGAAAGAACGGGCTGGCAAAGGAGCAACATTTTTTATAAAAGAGCTATGAACCTTGGCTAACTTATTGGTTAAGTTATTACCTTTCACGTAAATGGTAAAATCATTATCGCCCAAAGGAACATAATAATTAAACGACGCAGAAACTAAGGTATATCCATCGGTTTGGGTTTCATAGTCAGCAATGTTGTCTTGTTTTGAATAGTGGATTGCGCCTAATTCTGCGTGCCAATTATCTTGTTCCCAGTGTAATTCTGCACCAAATCTCATTGGCGGAATTCTAGGCAAATTGGTGTTGCTATCTTCACTATGGGCTAGCCTTGCGCGGGTAAAGTCAGTAAATGCGCTAACTCGTAAATTCTCATTTAAATGCCAATCAACATCAACTTCAAAACCATAAAGCACCGCGTCTTGTTGAGCGAATAAATACACAGGTGTGCCTTCTTCCTCTCCCTCCTCATGACCTTCTTCTTCATGGTCGTGGAATTCTAAGCCGGTGTTTTGTTGGAACAAATAGTTATCGATTTGATTGTAAAATACACTGAAGTTCGCTTGCAGGTTATTAGCTTGGATCCTATAAGTAAAATCTAAATTATTAGAGATTTCTTTATCCACTGATTGATTAGACTGCACCACAGTAAACTCAATATCGAGTGGATCACTGTCATCAATCATTAAATCAAAACCTGCTCCAACTTCATAGGTAGACGTACTAATATGGAGTCCATTTGAAAAAATTTCAGATGAAGAGGGTGCCCGTTCAGAGAATGCATAATTTAATGCAAGCGACTGGTTTTCGTTCACGTTATAAACAAATCCTGCTGATGCACTAGCTGCTGTATACGTTAAGTCTTTAAAATCTGCATCGACTTCGCTATCGATAAAAAATTCGTTGTCTGGTTTATGAGATACATGCTCAACTCTAGCGCCAAGCTGCCATAAAAAATCGCCAATTGATTTTTCTTCTAATACAAATAAAGCTGTATTGGTTGAATCGGTAGATGGCGTAAAGGCTTCTTCACCATCAGCTGAAAATTCAGAATTTGTATAATGTAATCCTACGACGCCTTCCCAACCTAATGCAGCTTTATGTTTAGCCCAAAGTCTTGATTCAAGAGAGTCATTGGCGAAAGTGGTGCCTACTTCGCCTTCTTCTATTTCACTATGTTGATAATCGGTATAAGCACTGTGCCAATGGACTTCGGTGAATAAACCTGAGAGGTTCTTCCAATCAACCATTGATTGAACACGATCTTGCTTCATGAGTGCAAATACTTCTTCTGTTTCTTCGTGCTCCTCTTCATTATGCTCTTCTTCATCGTGGTCTTCCTCCTCCTCTTCATGCTCGTCATGAGAATGACCAGGAACACCATATTCCGTTTCTAATCGGCCATAAGATAAAGCAACTGACACATCGTCACCAATCCAACCTGCTCCAAAAGTAAAACCTTGGGAATCTATATCTGAATTATCAATGGTGTCTACTATGTCACCATCTTCAAGGGCAAACTCAGGCACATCATAATCATCAGTTTTACGTTTAAACGCATCAAGATGCCATGCTACTTCCCCAGAACCGCCATTAAGATCAGTAGATAGGGAACGTTCGTTTGAAACTGAATCGTAAAGTGCACTGACTCGGCCAGATGTTTCATCTTGGCGGGTTTTAGGTAAGCGATTATCAACTACGTTTACCACACCACCAATTGCCCCACTTCCGTATAACAATGTTGATGGTCCACGTAACACTTCGATTTGAGTCGCAGTGCTAGTTTCATTGGTTGTTACGTGATCAGGGCCCACGCGAGATGCATCAGAACTATCTAATCCATTTTGTATGACCTTGACTCTTGGGCCATCTAAGCCTCGAATAATAGGGCTGCTAGAAACAGGACCAAAATAAGTACTGTTTACTCCTGGTACTGATTTTAGTGTTTCTCCTAATGTAGCGCTTTGGTTCTTTTCTAGTTCCTCACCACTCAAAATAGAAACCGGAGTAGCGGACTGCAAAATTGAACGCCCTAACGGCGAAGCTGTGATAATGAGTTTTTCAATATCATTTTCATCTTTTTGAGTAGGTTTCTCTTGTGATAAAGCAGGTCGAGTGGCAATAACTGCCAATATTAATAAGGTTATTTTTGATAAATTAAAAGGCATAAGACACTAGAAATTAAATGATAAGGTGATGTTATATTATAACATTGTTGAATTTGTGCAATCACTTTTTGAATAAATTGTCTCAACTGGTTAATCTAGGGGACGTAATAAAAATAAATATGCCTTAAGCTAACAAGGCAAAAAGGCAGTGTTAGGCAATGCACAAATTTGAATCAAACACTCACGCTTCATTAAACTCATTATGTGAGTCAGATGAGCTGTCAGGTGTGTTACATCCTTATGCTTTTATTCAAGGTGTTGTTTTTGCTGTGGCAGCAGCCCCTGAAATCCCGATGCCTGAAAAATGGTTACCCTGGGTTATCAAAACCAGTAATCAACTCACTAGTACTGAACAAGCAGATAATCTCACCGATATTTTGATGAAGATGTTGCAAGAACAGTTAAAAAGCATGAGTGAAGAAAAAATACATTTACCGTTAGGTATTACATTTAGTCAGGAAGAGCACAATCAAAGCTCAGTTGCAATGTGGTGCCAAGGTATGTTGTTTGGACATAGTCAACTTGAGCCAGTTTGGCAAAATGCTTGGGGTAAAATGCAAGTGAGTGAATTGACTCAGATGCAACAACTTCAAAAAGACTTAAGTCATTGTTTGTATATGTTCACTACCTTTGCGGATATTCCTCTGGCAGTTAAACAGGCCGAAAACAGAGGTAACGACCAATTACTGAATATATTGCCAAAAATCTTTTTATCTTTCCCACAAACCTTAAAAACCTATGTTGGATTGTCTGGCAGATTGGTCGACTTCTTACCTAATCAATTTGAGACGTTTGAACAAAAATAGAGTGACGAGTTAGTTTGGTCACCTTTTATTTCTTGGCTTTTGTCTTCAATTCAAAATCAAACTCTTGGGCGGAAATAACCAATCCTTCTTCATCTTCGCTAGGGAAAACAGCGATGGCGACATCGTCATCTTCTAAACCTTGAGTCCAGCGGCTATGCCATGTTTTCAAATCAATCGCTTTGGGCTCACATTCAGACCAATCTCCTGTAGCCCAAGCCTTAGCAAAGGCTTCACTTGGCCATACAGGTGTACAATCTTCATCTTCAGTATTGAGCATTACGCAGCCGTCTTGGTCTGTGAGGATCCATACTTGTTTGTTTGAGATACATTCTTTGAGTAGATAAGAGAGGCGTTGTTCTGGTGTGAATTGAGCTGTATTGATTGGGGTGGTGTTCCCTTGAGTATCTGACATAAATGATCCAAAAATAGTAAAGTTGTGTTGTAGGTTAGGAGGATAATAAAAAGTTTACAATGAATCTTTTTTCAATTTTGCAACTTGTTAACCCGACGATTGAGTATATGATAAAATCACATTTTTTATCATCAAAGGTTTAGCATTTATGGCGTCGGAAGAATTCAGCGAAGCACAATTATCTGAATGGGTTAGAGAGCAATATCAAAGAGCTAACAAACATCTAGCGGAACAAGGTGTACTTTTCGAGAGCGTCGCGACAGAAGAATGCCGATACTTAGCCCCCGTTGTTGCTGTATGGAAAATAAAATCCACAGAAGGTAAGTATTATTGGGTGATTAGTGGTGATGTGCCTGCAGACGCCATTCCTTATACCGCTGCAAAGAATGCACAAGAAAGCCTAAGAGCATTTTCAATGCGCTGGCAGTTACAAGCAGAAAATATATTGCAAAGTGATACTAAGGATCAGTTACGTAAGGATTATGCAAAGGTGTTAGTCAACAAAGCTGAGATGGTGTATGACCTGTTTTCAAACGAAAAAAATTGGCAATAATTGAGTCGCAAGTCCCTTGATTGTAAAAAACGTCAAGGGACGCTTGGATTGAATCAATTCTCAACCATAAACGGGATATTTGCATTTCCCACTTTGTTTTTTCCGTCGTGAGCATAGTTAAATAATCGATACTCTCCTACCTTATCAGGCGCATTAAATGTCATTTCAACAAAATCTGCTTGCACGTTAGAGTTAAGAGTTTTTAATGTCAATGCCGCTGGTTTTGCCTCAAAGTGACCCCCTTGGCTGCGAGTTTCCACTTCCTGCATCAATACCCAATCGTGAGTTAATGGGTCACCATCCGGATCCGATACTTGAACCTTGACCGTAGCTAGTTGTCCTGGTTTTAAACGAATGTTTTCAACCGCTTGAGTATTATTAATGCTGATGACTTTAGACAGTGGCGCACGGTTGGCCGGGTATTGTCCTGTCCACAAACGAGTTAGTTCGTCTATGCGCGCCGTTTGTTCACCTGATTCGTTAAACATGCCATACCAAGTCGGTGTTCGTTCTTGTTTTTGTCCCCAGAAAAAGGCAAATGAACCGATTATTTTACCTGTTTTATCGTCAAGAATGACGTCTTGCATGCGTTTGGCCATGCCAGCAGCTTTGACTGCACTTGGTTCTTCTATTTCTCTTTGCCATTCTGTGGTGGGTAATTCCCAATGTCCCATCGGACCAAACTCGGTCACCATATAAGGTTTGTCTACGTTACTTTTGGCAATGCTATCGGGTAATGCCACTAAATCACCGTAGTTCTGCACAGATAAAATATCGATATTGGGTGCATATTTTAGAACATTCGCGATATCTTTCGGATTGGCACCTGCAAGGCTAAAGGTGACAGGATGGTTAGGATCAATTTGATGGATAGTATCAATGATGTCGCCCATAGCGGCATACACCTTGGGGTTAACTTCTTTCAACTTTCCTTCTTCATCAAATAATAAATTAGGTTCATTGTTTATCACCCACATCAGTACATTAGGATGATTTTTATATTTTTCGATGTCTGCGATGACACGTTTAAACTGTTTTGCCACGGCTTCTTCATCATTGTAATCAAAGCCTAATAATTCTTTACCTGTTTTGATACCTACAGCAATCATCAACCCTTGTTTTTCAGCTATGGCTAGCTCTTGTTCGATATTCGTTAATTCCCAGGTTCTAAAGGTATTACCACCTGCTTCTTTTAAAGCAATGACTCTTTCATCGTTTTTGTAACCTAAACCCACCCCCCTAACATCATAAGGTTGGCCATTAACGCTAAGAGAATATTGATTATCCTTTTTGAGTACTTTTACTACTGACGGGGTTTGAGCCGAATCGTTACATGCAACTAGTAAGCTGCTAAGGGCCAGAAATAATATTGAGGAAAACAAACGAGAGGTCATAACAAAAGTAGATTTCATATTGTGTCCATAAATGACTAAATTACAAAGCAAAATAAATTGTAAGGCATATTTTGACCATTCAGTAAAAAAAAAAGGCACAATGCGGCGATGCGGTTCATTGTTAGGATTAAGCGGATGCAAAAAGTCAATTTTTGGAATGGTAACAAATCGTCAGCAAGGCAGAGTTATGAAACAGCGCTGCTCCAAGCATGCTTAAATCAGACTGAACAAGAATGTGGGGCAGTGGACGTCCAAGTTGATAATACTGATTATCCTAACGCCGATGACGAAGCTAATATTTTTACTCGAGACGCAGATATTTTGGTTACCGTTGCCGGAAATGTAAAATTTAACGACAAGCAAAAATTAGTCATACCTCAAGCACTGACTAAAGGGTTATTGGGTTACCGCTTGTTATTGGTTAGAGATGAATCTTTAGCATCGTTTGCCCAGCTTAAAAAAATCCAACAACTGCAATCTTTGTCTATTGGCATTCCACAAACGTGGGCTGATGCTAATCTATTTAGACATAATCAATTCAAGGTGATTGAGCGAGGGTCCTTGGACGATTTATTTCTGTTACTGAAAAATGGTACCTTTGATTATGTTGCTTTAGGTGTGAATGAAATCGAAGATGTTTTTACTCATCGAGTTGCGTCAATCGGCGGTATTAGTATTGAGCCATCCCTGATGCTTTATTACCCTTTCCCCTTAGTTTTTTATGTCACTCCTAATAAACCTAATTTGGCTAATCGGCTAGAAAAAGGGCTAAATGAGATAATGGCAAATGGTCAATTCGAAGCACTTTTTACTCATCATCATGGTGATGTGGCTCAGCGCCTAAATTTGCGAAATAGAGAAATATTTACCTTAAGCAACCCAGTATTGCCGACTAACATGAGTCATTTTTCTGGTGCGTTATTGGATTAGTTATATTTGCCGATTAGCATAATAAAATTAACCGCCATTAGGCAGCAATACAACAGAGATTACGCCCAGCTCCTTTTGCTTGGTACATGGCTTTGTCGGCTCTACCTAACCATTCAAACCCTGTTTCATCAGGCTTGTATTCGGCAATAACCAGTGAAATCGTAATACGTAGATTCTGTTCAAAACTGTGTTTTTCTATGGATCTACGTAGTTGTTCTGCCAATTTTGCGGTGTTTTCTTGGTTTCGTATATGTGAAATTATGACAAATTCTTCGCCACCAAAACGATATAGATGGTCTTCCGGTGTCAATATTTGGATTACCACCTCTACAAAATCTCGTAAAATAGTATCGCCGATACTTTGCCCATATTGGTCATTTACTTTTTTAAACTCATCCAAATCAATTAAGATAATTGATGGGTTTTGTGGGTTGTTTTGTCCTGTGGTTTCTAGTAACTTTTCTTCCATCGCCCGTCTATTTCCGGCTCCTGTTAGGGGCTCTTTAATAGAAAGTTCTTTGAGCAGTGTTTGTTGACGTATCATTCGATCAGCGAACGCGTAGCTAAATAGCAGAGTAATGAGGGTTGAAAAAACGTATTGGACAATCGAAATGTAACTGAGTTGCTCCCACAAAAACACACCAAGTAGGCCAATCATTGTTGTAGTAATGATAAGAGATTGATTGGGTTTAAGTAGGAAAAATATGCAGATGATACCCGGGTATAACCAGACAATTTGTTGTGCGCCTTTCAAAGCAATAGTGCTGAGTACGATACCAATACACAGCATAGCCAAAACCCAGCGTGCCAAAAGAATTTTGCTTGTGCTATACACATAAAAAAATAGCGATGCGGTTGATAAAACAACAAATAAATCAAGTAATGCAATTGACCAGTCAGCGTAAAATGCTCTGATAAAAAAGAATGGTGCAATGCACAAGGCTGACGTGCCGCTAATGGACAATATGATGTATTCTTCGGTGGTTCTCTCTCTCTTCATAATTAGTACCCTTGCGCATAAAGAATTGCTCTCTTAGACAATCCCAGCTTAAATAAGCTTACTCTGCACTGCATGAATTTGAAAGTGGCCCATTATTGATACATTTTCGGGCGTTGGTTAAAGGCTTCTAAGTCCAAAATGACCATCAATAACCTTGCTTAAAATCCAAAACGTGTTGAAGAGCGGAACCAGCCATATATCTAAGATAGTTATCACTAAATAGTGGGAATATATCTTCTGGCAATGATTCAGCTGCCGTGTGCTGGGTAACGTAGGTATTGTTTAACTGCCAATATGGGTGCTCTTCAGGTAATGGCTCTTTTTCAAATACATCTAATACCGCCGCTTGAAGTCTATCGTTTTGTAGCGCATTGATTAAAGCGCTATCGACTACTGTTGAGCCTCGCCCCGCGTTGATCAACACACATTGTTTAGGTAGATAAGATAAAAATGTGCTGTCGATTAGTCCGGTAGTTGGGTTACTTTGAGGTAATAGACATACCAAATAATCCAATCCTGTGGCAAAGCCTTGTTCGTCGTTATAGGTGTAATATTGATCAATATATTCGCAGTCACGGCTGGTTCGGGTATAGCCACGTGTTTTCATTGAAAACTGTTTAGCCATTTTAGCCACGGCTTTACCAATATTCCCCACGCCCATTATGCCTAGAGTTTTACCGGCTAATGATTGATAAGTGGGTGCTGCCCAAGTTTTATTTTTCTGTGCTTGATTGAATCCAGTCAGATTGCGGGAAAAATACAGAAGATAAGCAAATACGTATTCTTGCATGGCTTGCTGAAATACATTTTTCACTCCAGTCAGTTGATAGTTGGTTTTATCCAGCGCAAACAGCGCAGCGTTTCCGGCCCAAGTTGATTGTAGCCATTTTAACTCAGTACATTGGCTAACAACTTGCGAAGTCAAATCGGGATCGCCAAATAAAATGTGTACTTGCGAGTAATCAAAGTCCTCAGTCACTTTATTATCAACCAAAATAAGCTTTAGATCTGGTAAATGCGCGTCCTCGAGAAGTCTGTTGTAGAGCGCTGAATCACGACTCAAAATGGCTAGGTTATGCATGGATTAGATCTGTCCTTTGTAAAGATTAAATTACTAATTCATTAAATTGTGAAATTATATTTGTTAATTTATTGTTATGTGTGAATTAAATTCGGTTTATTCTGGTGTATGTCATATTTATCTTACCCAGAGACGCCAAATGAGTGAAACAAATAACACCACTACCAATATAGTTAATAACGCAAAAATTTTATCGCCTAAAAGAAACACCACACAAGCCAATACAATTGAAGAGTTAACAAACGAACAATTGGCGCATTTTGGTATC
>NZ_CAJWCF010000097.1 GCF_913020055.1 uncultured Paraglaciecola sp.
CGCTCTAAGACGTTTTGCAATTCACGTATGTTGCCTGGCCATGAATATGCCGCCATACGTTTTTTAGATTGGTCGCACACTCCACTAATGGTTTTACCCAGCTTTTTTGACAAGTTGGCTAACAACCATTCGGTTAAAACTGGAATGTCAGATGCTCGCTCTCTAAGCGCAGGCAAAAACAGTGGGAATACGTTAAGACGATAAAATAAATCCTGCCTAAATTCACCGGACTCACTTAGTTTGGCTAAATCTTTATGACTGGCTGCAATAATCCGAACATTCACCTTAATGGTTTTACTGCCACCCACACGCTCAAACTCTTGCTCTTGTAATACTCTAAGCAGTTTTGTCTGAGTCGCTTTGGGTAATTCAGCTACTTCATCGAGAAACAACGTACCTCCATCAGCTAATTCAAAACGCCCTTGTCGCTCTGAAATAGCACCAGTGAATGCGCCTTTTTCGTGACCAAACAACTCACTCTCAACTAAATTTTCCGAAATAGCTCCGCAATTGACCTTAATCAATGGTCGATCGCGCCTGTTACTACCACAATGCACAGCTCGGGCGATCAATTCTTTACCCGTACCAGTTTCACCATTTATAAGCACACTCGCATCGGTTGGAGCAACTTGGCCCACTTCCTCTAGTACTTTTAAAAGACTAGGGTGATCACCAATAATGTGGTCGTAATGATTGGTTTGGGTTAATTCGTCTTTTAGATAGGTGTTTTCTGCCTCTAGCTGCTGCTGCAAGTGGGTGACTTTTGATAAGGCCGCTTGCAGACTTTCTTCTTGCTTTTTTCGTTGGCTAATATCTTTAAATACCACCACGGCACCAACTATTTTTCGGCCATTCATCATAGGAGTACTGGTGTATTCAACCGCAAAGCTGGAACCATCTTTACGCCAAAATACTTCTTCTTGTTCATGGTGAATTAAACCGTCATGCAAAGCCGCATAAATAGGGCAATCTTCAGCTGGATAATGATGGCCATTAGCATGGCTATGGTGCCACACTGAATGAGAGTTTTTGTCCATCAAATCTTGTTTCGTCCAACCAGTTAGCTTTTCGGCGGCCGGATTACTAAAAGTAGTGGTACCGTCTTTATCGATACCGTAAACACCTTCACCTACTGAATCTAGGATAAGAGCGTTAAGTTCCATTAAATGGGTTAACTCATTGTGGGGGGGCAAATGGCAATTCCTTGAACTTAATGGCCTTTCAATTTGGTGGCCTTTATATTTAGTAAGGGTGTGCAATGGTTTTATATTACCCATTGCATAACCTAAACGTAGCAAAATTATAAGTGAGCCGCAGCTTAAAGAGCCAGACGAAGTTTCACCTCATCAACCCCACTACTTCTCGCCGGCATAGCGCAGCATAACACCACCTCATCACTGTCGTAACTACAACTGGGGTTTTGTTTATAGTGTACTTCCCCTTCAAGCAACTTTACTTTGCAAGAGCCACATTGGCCACTTCTGCAACTAAACTCTGGTGACAATCCATGGGCTTCGGAAAAATCTAATAGATTGCCATCCTCTTTCGACCAAGATTGTTCAAACTGACTACTTGAAAATTCAATTATAGCCTCTTCAGCTGGCGGTGCTGCAATTACACCATCAACAGGTAGGGATAATTGACGCTGCAATGAAGCAGGGCCAAAAGCCTCAGCCATAATACGTTTATCCGCCACACCTAATGCCACAGATATATCGTACATTGACTGGGTAAAATCACTCGGTCCACACACATAAAACTCATAATCGTCAATGGGTAAAATTGCCTGTAGTAACTCGCCCGAAATATGTCCTTTAACATGATAATCTTTGCCCTCAATCGCATGGGATTCTGGATTGCTTACCACCCAGATAATGCGCAAGTGCCCATCAGATTGCGCCGTTAATGCATTGAGTTCATTAAAGAAAGCCCGTTTTTCAATATTATGGCTAGAGCAGACCATTATGGTTTGGCGGATTGAACGGGTGCGAACCGCATCTTGGATTATGTGCCTTGCCATTGACACCATTGGTGTGATGCCAATACCAGCGGCAAGTAATACGGCGGGGCGATCAATATCAGGATCTATATAAAATTCGCCAGTAGGAGATTTGAATTCTAATGTATCGCCTATTTGTAGCTGCTCATGTAAAAATGATGAAAACACACCTTTTGCTTCATCTTTGACGCTGATCCGATAAAAATCATCATTAGGACTACTAGATAAGGTATAGGTACGTATTTGTTGTTTACCGTTGATATTTGCCTTAACCGTTAAAAATTGTCCAGCTTTAAAACGCGGTAAACCGCCAGTTTCGGCTTGTAAATAAACGGATTTAACCGACGAACTTTCTTGTACAATCTTGGTGGCCGCACATTGCTGCCAACTGTCTTTTTGTAATTCATTTTGTTTGTTAATATCACTTTGTGCCCAACTGCCGGTTACTTCAGTGGTAGGTGAATATCCTTCAAATTGCCATTTGAATGGCAGGGCATATTTTAAGTACACACCTTTTTCCAGATGGAACTGCCATAACCTTTGGGCTCCATCAAAATACTCAAGTTCGTCGCTTTCCCATAAAATTTCAACTCTACCCGTTAGACTTAATATGTGTCCTTTATCGAAATCAATAAATAACAAACCTGCTTTGGGATTCAGTAAAAAATTACCTAACGTATTGAAATGAAAGTTACCTAAATAATCCGGAATGGTTAAAGTTGTATCACTGTCCACTCGGACAAATCCGGATTTGCCACCTCGATGAGATACATCAGCGCCCATGCTTACTGCACTGTTTAGCTCATGGCTGTTTAGCTCATGGCTATTATTCTGGTAATGGCTTGCGACAAAAAATGTGTCGCTTTGCGCGATTAGTTTGCCAATCTCTTGATTAAACCCAGTTATTTCGACTTGTTCAGGTGCCTCTTGGTGTTGATGAGGGATCATCTGACGGGCCTGTATATACTGAGGACAATTACCAAACGATTGAATCACTTCAAGCTGTATCGTCTGGTTTTGGACCTCAGTAATCGCCGCAGATAAACGATTACGCCTTCTGCTGGGCAAGTCAATCCCCAGTAACGCTAAGTGTCGTTTTGAGTTGAGTGCCTCGTGTAACGGTTCGCCCGTCACGATCTTTGCGTTAAGCTCTAGTGTCTTATCACTTGGCGATTGAATAAATCCCTCTTCGCCATATAAAAATGAAGCCCAAGGCCAACCTTGGTCGTCAATAAAGCCCGCTAGTATAAAAGGTAATTGTTGATAAAATTCGCGATGTTGCTGTGGCATGTAGTCGCGTATGACTCGCTTCCCAAAATTCTCCATTCTGTCTCTTACGCCCAACTTTTCCTGGACTTGCCTCTCACCATGATGAAAAGGAGATGATGCCATCTTACTTTTCATGGTTTTTTCCTTGGTCACATTGAAGCGATATTTCTTGTAAGACCTCAGCAGGTACAAAGCCCACTTCGAAACCACTACAAATAAAATCCCTATAAGGGTTTAACTGAGCAGCAGCGTGATAACTGCGCAATAACGTTTGAACCAGTTTGTTTATATACGTCCATAATATCGCTAACATTTTCATCAGACTTCACCTTCTAAAAAGTGGTAAACAGGCCGCACAGTAAATAGTGCGGCCTATTAGGTCATTACGCAGCCAAACCAATAGCTGTTTTATTTAAGGCAACAAAACCCTGCAACGCTTCGATTCTCTTTAGCCATGACTGAATATTCTTATACTGTGCGATATCGACATTTCCCTCGGGGGCGTGTGCGATGTACGTATAATTAGCGACATCAGCAATAGTCTCGGAATTACCCACTAGCCACTCTTTTCCCTCAAGATGGGCATCTATAACACTGAGCAGTTTGTGTGAAGTTTCAATGGTTTTTTCGGCATCATAAGGCGCGCCAAAAATGGTAATAAGCCTTGCGTTAGCTGGACCTTGCACCACAGGACCCGCAGCAACTGATAGAAACTGTTGAACCTGTGCAGCTTCAACAGCAGCCGTTGGCAACCAAGTATTAGTTACATCATATTTTGCTGCTAAATAGACTAAGATGGCGTTTGAATCGGCTAAGGTTATATCACCATCAGTCAAGGCCGGCACTTGGCCAAAGGGATTTTTGGCTAGAAATTCAGGTTTCTTTTGTGCACCTGACATCAGATCCACATTAATCACTTCTGCTTCAAGTCCTAACAGTGAAAGAAGTAACTCCACACGATGTGCATGACCAGAAACAGGGTGACGATAAAAGGTTAAATTAGACATGTTGATTTTCCTTGTTAGTTAGTTTTGTTTATCTGTAAGTCTTTAATGAATAAAGATGTATTGACTAGTGCTAGAAACAAGCCAACTTAGGAATAAAAATAATACTCATATAATTCAACAACTTAAAATCATGTAAAACAAAAATCAGAATAAGGGAAGAGGGTTAACATTCGTAATCTAGTGGAATCACTAAATATCGTGAAAATAAAACCCTTCACTAATATTGCATTTACAACGCTATGGAACTTCCGATGGATAGCGACTAATTAGGATGATGATTTTGCTGAAAAAATGGTGAGGAACTAGTAATGGAGGAGCTTTAGTGATGAAAAATGTCTACACGGTTTATAGTCAGACTTGCTAAAAATATCGACGTATATTTCTAGCTAGTCTATAGGTCAGTTTTATATAAAAATGTTTAAAATTGCCTCGCATAGGACAAATTTAGAAAATCCATGCCGGGATTTTTGTTGTTAAGTCCACCATTAGAATAATGCATATAACGCACAGCAAAGGATTGTTCTAGGTTGTCACCAAACTCTAAAACCAGTCCTAACCGGTCTTCAAACTGATAGTGCGAGCCAATATCTTTTCCGGCAAACCTAGTGTCATTAATCAATGATATGCCAATACCAAACTCCCACTTTAATGGATATTTATTAGCGACAGTCGCAAATTGTGATGAAATAACCGGAGATAAGGCAAGTGCAAAGTTGGTGTCATGTTGATTCTCAGCACCAAACTCCCAGAAATTAATACTTAACTCCCAATATATGTCGACCTCCCCTAACCATTCTATTTGTGTTATCTGTCCATGGTATGGGCGATACGCCAAACGTACTCCGCTTAAGTCTCCCTCACCATGTAAATAATCAATAGCCATGGACTGATTTTTTGCACTGGCAGAAAAACTACTTAGGACTAATGCAAAGACTATTAGGCCGGCGCGCCAATTCCTTTTTGCAGTGAGGTAAGCAGAAAAAAGGCAGGTAATAAAATGTCTACTAAACGCCGTGAGCAACTCGGATATAGTTGAATAGTTCAAACATGTAACACCTCATTTGTAAATTGAATGATTGTGTTATTGCTAGAACTAGACCAACTAAGACAAAGCTTAAATAATTGAATTAACTCAATAAGTTATGAAACTTACCAACCTATATTTAACATTTGAAATCGCCCCTATTTTACTATTATTAGTAAATTCACTGAATATCGGTTTTGCATTCTCAAGGGATCTTCAGGTATTTTAAGTGGATTATTGCCCTGTAAGCAGGCGTTGCACTTACAGCTGTCGCCCCCCTATTAAATCTAAAGGTTGTTAATTTGATATCAAAAAAAGTACGTGAATTATTTGTTTCTCTGATGGAAGCCACCAGCAACAAAAGCACTTCGATGGTTAAATTTGATCCTGAAACGGAGGTTTATAGCGGTTCGTTTAACACTACATTACTGGATAAATTTATCCATGAAGGTGTCTTCGAAGTGGTGGAAAGTGACGGGGATTTTACCAATTTATTGATGAATAATAGAGACGACTTTCTAAGCGGTTTTGCGTCGGGTGTTAATGAAGCAAAACTAGGTCGGGATCAATATTACGCCGACTATAATGCCAATCCTTTCGCATTTTCAGTAGGTTATGAACATTTTCTGTATATGAATAAAAAGCCCAAAAGGCTTGAAGGTTATGCTTGCCACGGATTTTAAACACCCTTCGATAAAACGTTTTAAGTTAATAATACATTAAACACTAAGGACAATAATCCTAGGCTGCTCAAGCAACAAACTGATATTTAATAGGCTAAATGCGCTACTTGTTAAAGTGCTTGATCTCGAAGTAACACAGCATTCTTTGTAGGTTTATTCGCAGCGCTAGGTTTCAATAATCTTGCATAAAATGAAGCGCTATTTAGAGACATTCTGCCAGTGCGATAAATACCACTCCAGCATTGTTAAACCGCGGCGGTAAAGGTAAAATGTCAGGCTGAAAACCAGAGGCACTTTCAATTGAATCAAATGCACAATAAAAACGTTAGATTTTATGGATCATTTTGAACTACTAGGGGTCACCAGAACCTCGTCGACCGCCGAAATCAAAAAAGCTTATCGCAAACTTGCCAATCAATTTCATCCCGATAGAAATGATGCTGCAGAGGCAAAAGAAAAGTTTCAATTAATTCAAAAAGCGTACGAAGTCATTGCCGATCCTCAAAAGCGCTCTTTATATATTAAGAGTCATTACACTATTACCACAGACCCAAGAGAAATAGCCGATTCCTTTTGGCACAATGCCTTGTTGTAGGAATTAAACTAATGAAAATTGAAACATCAATCCCCGCTTATTTGGCGGATGACTTTTCTATGTATTTAGAAAATATGGAGTCATTGACCGATCCTGAAAACCCTGATTTTTTAACTAATTACCTAAAGGTTTTATCCGCTCAGCTGGCTTCAAGCAGCTCGGTCTTTAATGGCATGGTTGACCAATTGGCCATGGCCATCAATCGCAGTGTAAGAATTGATTCTAAAAATCTAGCTAAGTTAGATTTAAGCCAACAACCATTGTGGGCTGACATCAAACCTTTTGTTGGTGTGCATGCCGATGCCAGAGCCACTATTACCCAGTTAATGGCAGATTCAGAAGATGAGCTAAAAACGGCTGTGTTACTGATACATTTTTATAATACTTATGATGCCACACCATTGCCTGCAATGGCTGAAGTTGAAGTTGAAGTTGAAGTTGACGACCACGATAATTTAGAAAAGCCCTATGCAACCTACGGCTATGATGAATAATATTAAACTACTTTTGAGGAATACCAATTGACTAGTAACGCACTGATTCTCGCTACAGATATTACCGAACAAGCTCAACACAGCGGTAGAGAAGCGGGTACCTCATTAGAAAAAATCGCGTCAGAACAAGGTGATACCGCTATGTTGGCGGTATTTTCTGAAATGGACATATTAACCGTGGCCAAAATCGTACGTGAGCATGATGCCACTATACCTTCTATCGCCACTTGGTTAATGGATGCGGAGTCGATTAAAAAGTTATTGAATGTCGAACCTTCATATTGGCAAAATTTGGATGAAGAATCGTTATTTTGTGCGCAAACCGAAGCCCACAGTTTACTTGCGCAAATATTTCTTTCTTATGAAGACGATGAGAAACAAACAGAAATACTCAAGGCTATTATTCAAGATGATTTTGGCTTGTTATATTTGTCATTACCTTTTATTGGACATGATTTTTCTGAAATGGAATTTGATGAAGAACAAGTATCTGGCAGCATTGAAGAGTTACTTCTGAAAATTAAAAACCTCGATGACGAAGCTTATAATGAAGTGATGGCAGTGAGCACCAATGGCACTTTGGACAACATACAAGCGGCCTTAAAAAATAATGCCAATAAACAAAGAGTGATTGCAGTGGAAATGGATACAGATGATATGTTTGCCCCACTATAGGATTATGTCATGAAAATAGCAGAGTTAAGGAACAAACCCTTTATCCTTTTGGTGTTAAAAGACGGCCTGGCTGATGGGTATTTTACAGAGGAGTTTGTGCATAAAGGCAAACAACAATTGTCAGATATGTCGCTGCGGATCGCGTCTGACAATTTATCTATTATTTATGCTGACCACATAAAAAAAGCCTGCGAAATAGTCCTTGGCATAATCAACCTAGGACTGTTAAGTCATTGCGACAATAATACTGAAAAAGCCAAAGACATAATCAAGACCCAAGGTATTGTGTATTGTTTTAGAGCGGGCTGGGCAAAATATGCCGAATTAAAGCTAATTTCGGCCGAATATTTTAAACAAATCAAACTAGACACTTACGCATTAGCTGCCAACGACACATCAGATATAACACTAATACATGCTGATTTAGTCAAAAAAGGACAAGACAGCTTAAAGCTATTTAACTTGCATAGAATAATATCGTCAAAATATGCGGCGAATGTTGTTATACCTGAAACAGATGAAGACTATCTGCGATTTGAACTGCAAAAGCTACTCAACTCAGCCATTGCCTTAATGCTAATAGACTCACAACACAAAGTTTTTAACAATGAGCGCTACGACCAACTAATTTCTTATCTAAGTAAGACTGATGTGAAAATATTGCTCGAAAAGTTTGCATTGTGCGTGGCTGATTTTGCTGAAACTCAGTCCGTATCCACTAAAAACTATCTTCAAGAGTCCTCTTTGCTTGATTTTAATGAGTTTAAATCAATCATAACGTCACAAAAGAAATTATCTGTTTATATTCCTGAGATTCTAGAACTGTCTGTCAATCTCACTAATGAATTGAATGACGATTTTGAAGGCGGTTATGATTTTGGAATAGATGATCAAGAAGATATCGCTTATTTAAAACCTGAGTAGTTCTATTCCAATAGGAATGAATCATTGCAAAAACATCCATTTAAATTTAATCGGGATTTGGATGGATGATTTTTAGGATAATGTAACCGCATTATGACCTACATTTGCACTCCCTGTTACGTTTACGCAGCCACAGACGCGACCTTAGTGGGCGATAAAACAAACTGTATACTCATTTAGAAATCTGCAGCCTCTTCTACCTTCCGCTTGTTGACCGACTCTTAGTACCCACAATCAGGCAACTCGAGATTAAAAAACAGAAGACAGTTTAGTCGACATATCACTTGGGTTAATCAATATGTTTTTGTGCGTAATTCTTTCAATTACTTTCCCATCTTTGACTACAATCACGGCCGGGATCTCTCGCACTTTAAAATGTTCAAATAATACGCCACCTTTATCAATAGTGATGGCGGTGTCTACCTTGTACTTTTCGGCAAATTCTTTTGTCGCTGCAGAATCTGTCCATAAATGATTAACCACTATGCCCCAGGGTAAATGACCCGTTTGACTAATTATTTTAGGTAATAGTGTCTGCACCTCTACACATGTTTTTGCCATTTCTGGTCGTGTTTTTTCTAAATACCAATCACACCATGTGGCAGTAAAAACAAGTACGTGCTGGCCGCTCTTATATGGCTTGAGAAAAGCGAGTTTCTCGTTCTTGTTTAACGCTATCAAATGCTCTGAGGATTCAAACCTCCCCTCGATTAACGACTCCATTCGGGCTTGAAGTAACGAATCTGAATTATTGCTCTTGTATACAGGAGATAAAGTTTTATTTAATAACACACTGTAAGGGGTTCCGGCTAAATCAAGTTCCACTCCCATTCTTCCATTGGTATCAAGCCAAACAGGCATACTCAATTCAAACTTTTCAATGACTTGCTTAATATTTTCAGTGGTTTCATTAATATTGATGTTCACAGCAATAAAATTAACACTGTCGCCATACTGTTCGTACATTTCTTGAAAATGCGGCATTTGCTCCATACAAGGCACACACCAACTTGCCCACAATTTCACATAGGTAGGTTTGCCATTATCCAATGAGCTTAATGTCATCTTTTCGCTGGTATTATATAACGTTAACTCCACTGTTTTATGTGATGCCTGAACATTAATAGCGGTTAACACTATGATAAAAATACCTATCAAAAACGGCCATCTAATCGCATTTTTACTGAGTGCCATTTTAACTTCTCTCTTTATTGAATTGAAAATATCCTAAGAGCTATTGTGTGGATCGCAAATAGCTTTCATTTTGCTTAACGATGATTTTACTGTTTGAGTCCAATAACACTGTATTGCCCGTTAACTAATAATTGTATTGTGATGGGTTTGGGGCTGTTGTTTTTCCAATACCAGCCATGTGAGCCAGTGAATGGTGAAGTAAAACTACCTTTCATTTCGCTCAGTGTAGCAATAGCGTAACTTTCAAAATAACCAGTGGTATCTCCTTCAGGCTCGCCATGTAAATCAAAATACAGCGGTTCGCCATCAGTTTTCCATTCATAGGTCATTTTTTCATGTTGCGTCATCTGAAATTTATATTCGACTCCCCTGCCAGCAGGCACAACCACTTCAATAACATCTCGCTGTTGATTTGAAGGAGTGGCAGTTTCAGCCACTGTTTTTTCTTCGCTGGTTTTATTAGCCAAAGCCGTTAATCCCAAGGAGTGACCAATGTGCGTCGGGTCAATGTTATATTCCGCAGGAAGAATAAAACAAACCAATACAATTAAAGCAATGACGCTAGCTACCACTGTCGATTTTATAAGGTTTTTTGTGCTAACTACTGGTTGTGTCATGTTATGTCTCTCGTTCATTTTAAAAATAATTATCTTGTTAGGATAAGTAGTAACCGGTCAACTGAAATCCCATCAGCATTAGCCCAGCACTCATTAACATAGTGTTAGTTACCTTGGAGAAGCGCTGAAACAATGACGATTTTCGGCAAAAATTAATCGTAATAACGATAAATATCAATGCCATAAATTGGCCAATCTCCACACCAATATTAAAAGCAAGCATATTGGCTACGAGTCCTTCGGGTGCGAGGTCAAACTCTTGTAATTTGCTTGCCAAACCAAAACCGTGAAACAGGCCAAAAATCAATACCGCTATTTTTGTATTCGGTTGTTTACCCAAAACACGCTTAAACCCGCCTAAATTATCAAAACCTTTATACAACACAGAAAAACCAATAATTGCGTCAATCAGATAAGGATTAATCTGAATATCACCCAGCACACCCCATAACAAAGTCACACTGTGACCAATGGTAAACATGCTCACATATAGCAAAACATCTCGGCTTCGATACAAAAAGAAGATTACGCCCACCAGAAACAATATGTGGTCGTAACCGGTAAACATGTGTTTAGCCCCAATATAAATAAAAGGCACAAATTGAACGCCGGTATTTTGTTCTAAGAACACACGAGTATCATCGTCAACACCATGAGCAAACACATCGAATGACATACAAAGCGCAAAAACAGCAAAAACAATGAAGCCGAATCGTAGTAAGTTATTTGGCAATGTTTGCTCCTTCAGGAATTGAGGCGAGATATCGTAAGGTGTTTGACTTGTTACCATCATAAGTGAATCACACTAGTTGTGTCTTTAAAGTTTTTGATTTATTAGGTTATTAATAATCAGCAACTAAGGAGACAATAGAGCAACATAAAGGTGTGACAAGATGCCACTCTATTTTATGGGTATCACAGAAATTCTATGGATTGTTATTTTCTGCCTCTCGCATTTTCGATCCGTTCTTTCATCAATGGGTGAGATTGCATCAAAGCATCTAATTTAGACTCTTGTGGCAAAGTTGCCGCTAACTTCTCCATAGCTTTAGCAAAACTTTCAGGATCTAAGCCTAAGGTTTGTAACTGCTCAAGGGCAAAATTATCGGCTTCCCATTCTAGTTTTTGGGAGAACTGATTTTGTACAATGGTATTTGATAACCCAGCAAAGACTTCGATCATGCCACCAAGATCACCAAAAAAGTAATCTATGGCCAGTGACGTTGCTAAAGTTTCTGCAATAAGACGCATCGAGTGTTTATTCTCAACGTGGCCAATTTCATGTAACAAAATAGCTTGCAATAAATCTTCATTGTTATCAATTAGGGTTAATAAGGCATCCGTCACCACCACTGTGCCATCAGGTAAGGCAAACGCATTGGCCCCCATTTTATCAGACTCACGAAAATTCAAATTATAATGGGCATCGTTTAGGGTTAATTGACTCAAAGTATCTTGCCAATTGTCTTTGTATGTTTGTTGTAACTGAGCATCGACTTCACTCTCATTGAGCAAAGTTTTATCTAGTGAATATAAGGTATGTTCAGAGGCGATTTTAACGGCATATTCCGGCACATATTCTGAAAAATGTACCGCAAAACCTGGGATCATATATTTAAAAAAAGCATATAAAAAAGCAGGTACCAAAATCAAACTCAATAATACCATTGAGCGATTGCTTTCTATGTTAGCGAGACGATTTGATTTTTTCTCTGCTCCTAACCATAAATCAGTTTCGGGGGTTGAATCAACTGACAACAGCCCCTGACCTGACAACATAATTTCACGGGGAATAGAGCCTAATTTATCTTTGATTTGTAGTTCATCACGACTTAGTTGAATGCTAATATTTTGCTCTGTCACAGTTAATAACAATGCACCTGATTGGCTGAATGTAACTTCAGCCAACAGGCATTGGGATCCTCCCTCGGGATAGAACTGTCCTTGTATTTTCATTGTGCTTAACCTAACGCAATATCTACATCGAATATATCAGCAACTTCATCGCCTACAGCACTTGCTGATCCAGAAGCATCCACTAACACTTTATCGGCACCTTCTAGAATACTCACCTGTGTAGCTTGAGCATAAAGGCGTGCGGTGCGCACATGAGCCCATGGCATGGCATGGCAAAACCTAATGTACAAACCATTGCTATAAAATTACTTAGGCGTAACCAAACCAATTGGCCGAATGTTAAATTAGATTGAAAACTAGCCACTTGCTCAATTTGTGAATGATTAAAAATATGGTTACGAATACGCGCGGTATAAAAACTAGAGGCTAACAAAATAACCAATACATAAACCACCATCATAATAATCAAAGAATAGGACATCTGCGCCATTGCTTCTGGGTCTGTTAATACAGCTAATGAACCACCAATAGCAAACATAGCGACAGCAAAAAGCACCACACCAATAAAAAAGGCACCCAAAGAAGCTATATAATATTCCCCTGTTTTTAATTCGCTTTGGACTTTTTTATCACCAAATGTGACGTTGGAATAAATGAACTCATCCATTTTTTTCAACACCCAAGGCATAATTAAATAAAGAGTAAATATCGAAGCAATAGGCAGTACTATAAACATTACAAAGGCTTCACCATAGCTACCGTTAAAATTAAACCTGACATTGCGATAAGCTGTCATTCTCATTTTAAATCGAATACTCAAGCAAATTAAAAATGGTGTGGCAGCCAACAATAACAACATGATAACTAAAGCCGCTATTGGACTAAAAGCCGACGCTAAAAAATACGCGCCAAACAGTATTACACCAATAATCCGACCTTTTAATATTTGGATTGGATCACCTAAATAAGAAAATCTATGTCCATCAATTTCTGTATTTGAATAGAAATAACGGTTGGTTCTCACTTTAGCCCAAGCTGAATAAATGCCTAAGGTAACGATTGAAAGTAATAAATTCACGATCCAGATAGAAAAAAACTCTCCTGCTTGGCCATGAAATTTCACACCAGAAATATGTGTGGTTGAGTAATTGTCTACTGACGGGGTAACGCTAGTTTCGGTATTTTCCATAAATTCCTCTTTATACTAATAATATTCCGTAACAGCACGAAAAAGCCTGTCTTTAATCGCGCGAGAAGTAGACTACGTGATTGATATAAAAGAAGAAAGTAAAATTTTTACCATTTGTTTAAAAACACAAAAAAGCATAATTTTTAGCAGCAAAAAGAATAGGCCGTAAAACATAATCTCCTGGTATTTTGACTACGCTATTGCAAAATCAAGTGCGGGTAGACAATACGGTTTCCCCACCACTTATATTCGATGAATACTTGAAAAATCAGCCTATTCAATTACCCCTCTAGCTAACCATGAATTATACAGTGACCAAGCAATTACCCACATAACCAAAGCAATCAGCATATCGATAATACGTTTTACTTTTGGTTTTCCTAAGTAGGATGAAAATTTAGCGGCGCCAGTGGCTAAAAGCGAAAACCACACAACGGATCCAAGCACAGCCCCAACAAGAAAGAATAATTTAGCATTACCCGTATATTGGCCACCCACGCTGCCAATCACCATTACGGTATCTATGTAAGCATGAGGATTTAAAAAAGTGACCGCCAAGCTAGTGACGACTATTAACTTCACTGACTTTTTATTGGTTATATGATCATCTTGATCAACTTTTTGATTGAACGCTGACTTCATGGATAAGCCACCATAAGCCGCCAGAAATATGATGCCTCCCCACGTTAGTGAGGTAAATAAGGTATCGCTACTCGATAAAATTAAACTTCCACCTAACACCCCTATCGAAATTAAAATCGCGTCGTAAAGCATAAACAAACCAGCAGTCGTTTTATGGTGATTTTTACTAATGCCTTGCGTCAGCAACATAGAGTTTTGCGTGCCTATAGGCGCAATCATGCTTAAAGTAAGGGTAAAGCCTTTGGCTAATATTAATAAGCTCATGTCGTTGTTCTCGTAATTAAAAAGTGACTTGGTAAACAATGACGGCTAGTTTGTTGTAAACTTGCCCATAAATAAAATTAATAATTTTTAACTATCATTAGCTAAACTTATAACGTCGGTGGTAATTAAGGAGTGAACAACATGGCTAATTTTGATTACAAATTACTTTCTGCATTGACAGAGGTGATTGAATTCCAAAGCTTTGAGTTAGCCGCGAATAAGCTGTGTATTTCTCAATCGGCAATATCTCAGCGTATTAAGAGTTTAGAAGAGTACATTGGCCAACCGGTTCTGATTCGCAGTCAGCCTATAGAGTTAACCACTGCTGGTGAGCAATTGGTCAGTCACTTTAAAAAAGTCAAACAACTTGAAAATGAATTAGCCCCTGTATTGTCACCCGATAAACCACTCAAGCCCGTGAAAGTGTCACTAGCGGTCAATGCAGACAGCATTGCCACTTGGTTTATTCAAGCGATCACCCCTGTCTTGCAGAGCCATCTGATTGAATTAAATTTAATGATTGAGCATGAAGAACGCACCCTAGACAAGTTGCGCACAGGCGAAGCGATTGGTGCTGTCAGCGTTATCGAAAAACCGCTGAAAGGTTATCGTTCTTTTTGTTTAGGTAAAATGGAGTACTGTCTTGTTGCTAATAGAGATTTTAAAGACAGGTATTTTAAAAATGGCGTGAATAAAGAGTCACTAAAAATGGCACCAGCCATTAGTTATGATCACAAAGATGATATGCATGTACGTTTTATTGCCAAACATTTTAATTTAGCAGCAAGCGAATATTACTGTCATAGCGTACGTTCATCTGAGGCTTTTGTTGAGTTAACCAAACAAGGCGTGGCGTATTGCTTATTACCTAAGATACAAATTGCAAATGAATTAGCCAAGGGTGAACTAATCAATATATCGCCCAAGCACGAACTTATTGAAACACTCTACTGGCACAGTTGGGTGTTGGTGAAGGGGATCAATAAAAAAATCTCTCAACAAATAGTAAAAATGGGTCAGGAGAAATTGGCTAATTAGAGTGATTCAACTCAATTGCGAATGAGCGAACTGTAGCAGTTGGATCTGACTTAACCGAACGGCTGCTTTGCCCAAGATGGACTAAACCGCTCTCGCGGTAGTATTACCGCTGCGGCATTGTCAGTATTTTCAAAGTTTGTAAACTGCCACTAATCTGAATAAAGGGTAATTTCGCCCTGAATTCAGATTAGGAGTGGCCTCATGTCACAACAGAATGAAACAGTAAGTCCCCTTCGTCAGCGCATGATAGAAGAAATGACCATGCGCAAGCTAAGCCCCAAAACTCAAACCCAATACATCAGAGGTGTAAAGAAGTTAGCTGCCTTTTTGAAGCGTTCGCCAGAAGATGCGACTGCTGAAGAGCTTAGGAAGTTTCAGTTAATGCTAGCGGAAACCGGCACGTCTAACATTACTATGAATGCGACTTTGCAAGGGTTGAGGTTCCTATATTGTAAAGCACTAAAACGCCCTGAGGTACTCAGTAAAACGAGTTCAGTACCTGAGCCTCGCAAGTTACCGAACGTGTTAAGTGTTGAAGAAGTCAAGCAACTGATGATGGCAACCACCAGTGTTAAGTATCGTACTGCGCTGTCTGTGGCTTATGGTGCAGGCTTACGCATTGGTGAGGTGGTGAAACTAAAAGTCTCTGATATCAACAGTAAACGTATGCTGATACGCGTAGAGCAAGGGAAGGGGAAAAAAGATCGCAATGCGATTTTATCGCCAGTGTTGTTAGGCCAGTTAAGACAGTGGTGGCGTTATGCACACGCCAAGCGCTTGATGTTAAATGGCGGATGGCTCTTTCCTGGACAGCAACCTGTTAACCACCTATCCACAAGACAACTTAGCCGAGGGTGCAAAGCCGCAGCAGAAGCTGCCGGTATCGCAAAGAATGTATCGATGCACACGCTTCGGCACAGTTTCGCGACGCACCTATTAGAAGCGAATGTGGATATTAGAGTTATCCAAGTGCTGCTAGGACATAACCAACTGGAAACAACCGTCACGTATACACAAGTCGCGACGAAGTTGCTTCATAGGGTGGTGAGTCCGCTTGATGCGCTATCAGATTGAGTAGCGTGTTATGGATCATCCATCATCAAGGCCAGCACTTGAGGTGGCCGACGTATTTCGTTTTTATGGTGCGCAGTATAAAACCAAACAACAAGGCCATCTGAGTCTACACCAACTCAAAGTGATGTCTGCGATTGAACGCTGTAGAAGTGCGCAATTAGGAGGCCATCAACTGCACTGTGGGAAGTGTGAAACGGACTTGATTGCATATAACTCTTGTAGGAACAGGCATTGCCCTAAATGCCAGTCATCGGCTGCAAAAAGATGGCTCAAAGCACGGCAAGCACAATTACTACCTGTTGAGTATTACCATGTGGTGTTTACCCTGCCGGAGGAAGTCGCGCAGTTGGCGTTTTATAATAAAGCGCACATGTATGACTTACTGTTTAGTGCAGCTTCGCAAACGCTTAACACCATTGCAAGAGACCCAAAACATCTGGGTGCCGATATTGGCAGCACAATGGTATTGCATACATGGGGCTCAGCCATGACGCATCACCCTCATGTTCACTGTATTGTTCCCGGCGGTGGAATAAGCCTTGATAAACACAGTTGGAAATCCTGTAATAGAGGCTTCTTCTTACCCGTTAGAGTCTTATCTCGCTTGTTCCGAAGGCTCTACATGCAAGGCGTGAGGCAGTTGTATAAAGATGAGCGGTTACAGTGTTTTGGCAACCTACTGGATACCTCAAGCTTTAATGTTCCAGCAAAATTCAATGCGTTGACACGCGCCCAGCAGCAAAGAGAATGGGTAGTGTATGCTAAACGTCCCTTCGCAGGCCCCAAAGCAGTATTGGCTTATCTGTCGAGATATACGCATCGGGTGGCGATTGCCAATAGTCGTTTGCAAAAAATGGACGAACATCATGTCCATTTTAAATACAAAGACTACCGGCGAAAAGGCAACAATATGCACAAAGTGATGCGAGTAGAAACTGACGAGTTTATTCGCCGGTTTATGCTACATGTATTGCCCAATGGCTTTCACCGCATCCGTCATTATGGACTACTTGGCAGTCAAACTAAGCTTAAACGCGCTAGAAAACTGTTGAAGGTCGCGGAGCCTGAGCCTGTCGTTTGCTCAAATGAAAGTGAAGAGGCGCCGGCACCATTTACATGTCGTCAGTGTCATTCTCCGCTTACAATAATGGCGATAACAGAGCCGATATATCGACCTAGAGCACCACCGAAATGATTTAAGCAATCAAAGAACATACAGCAGGCGTGATTATCGCGTAAAATCGATAACGGACAGGCCGTGCCTAGTAAGTGGAAATGTCATAAAACACAACAACTACAGCCTATAAGCGTTTAATGAAAAAGCCAAAGATAATGGAAAATAACGAAAAACCAACGCCTAGAAATTTAATAGCAACAACCCAAGATGTATCACACGAACAACTCAATAACGAAATCCCCATAGCCAAACATCGCAGTTAACCCACCGCGGTTCCGTCCTTCTTTTATTATCCGCCATCTGTCAATGAACAGCGAAGTAAGCTGTGCCTTCATGAGGGTGACAGAGTGCAGATAACCTACAAGA
>NZ_CAJWCF010000098.1 GCF_913020055.1 uncultured Paraglaciecola sp.
ACAATGCCACCTGCAGATTTGCTTTCTTGTTCGTGACGCTTAACGATAACGCGATCGTTTAAAGGACGAATTGCCATCTCAAATCTCCTGAAAATTCCAATGTTAATGATATTTTGTGCCTTCTACATAAAGGCAATGATTAAGCAGAAGACGCATCGCCTGCTTAGAATTCTTTTAAAATAGAACTTGGTTCTGCGTCCAGAGATGGGGTTAGCAGAAGTGATCTCAAGGCTTTTTTATAAAAAAGTGAAATAAATGTGATGTTTTTCAAGATATATTTGGAATAAGGTAGGGAATCGCTCATTACTAGATTTTTACATTAGGGATCTTTAGCTGTGATGACCAAGTATAAAGACGATAACAAACTTGTTTGTTTTTAAGAGGATTAATTTTGGGTGTAATGAATAGTCGGTTTAACCTATTAAAATATTTAACAATTGTATTCATTATTGCCGTTAGCAGTAACCTTGCAGCACAACAAGAAATTGCCTTAGAAGATGATATGCGACCCGTTTGGGAAGTGGGGGTATTTGCTGCCGCCTTTAATTCGCCAGAATACCCAGCAGCCGGTCAAAACCAGTCCAATGTTATCCCTTCTCCCTACTTTATTTATCGAGGTGAAACCTTACGTATTGGTGAGGGCTCAATTGCTAGGGCAGTGGCAATTGATAAAAGTTGGTATGAGTTAGATTTGTCTTTGGCTGGCTCCTTCAATGCCAATTCAGAAGATAATGAAGCACGCGCAGGTATGCCCGATCTAGATTTTATCTTTGAGCTCGGTCCGCAGCTTAAATTACGCTTAGCAAAATTTGAATTTGAACAGCATGGAAAAGGTGAGTTGTTTTTAAACTTACAAGCACGAGCCGCATTTTCAACGGATTTTTCAGGCCTCGATAAAAGAGGCTATGTGTTCCAACCGGTATTCAGTTACCGCCAACGTGGTTGGTTAAGTGAAAAAACTGCTTTATCGATTAGTCTCTCACCTACTTGGGCAACTGAAAAATTACATGACTATTTCTATCAAGTGGATAGCGATTTTATTACCGACCAGCGTTCTGCCTATGATGCAAAAGGTGGTTATTTAGGCACCGATTTATCGGTTGGTTTATCTTTCAACGCAACTAAAGATATTCGAATATTTACCTTCGCCCGAGCTTCTATCCATTCGGGAGCAGAAAATCAAGAGAGTCCACTTTTTAAAGAAAAAAGTACTTATGCGTATGGTATTGGTATGGTTTGGCGGTTGTGGGAGAGTGAACAAAAGGTGAGTGGCCGCTAGAATAAGCGCTCAAGATAGTGACAAAAATCTAACATTGAGTGTTTAGTTCAGTCTCAGATATCAAGTATAGAGAAACGATTACAATATACTTGATACCTAAAATCAAATGCTTTTAACGACCAGGAGTCCTGTATTTAGAGCATTGCAATAGCTTGCGGTTGCTACCTGTAGCTGCTCTTTTATAACAACTGACTTCTTGGACCTGTTCACCATATTTTTCAATGTATTCGGCAGCAAGAGGTTTTAAAGCTGCAATTTGTTCTGCTGAAAGTGAATTATGAAGTTGATCTCTCACTTCACGCCATCGTTTCTCGTTATGTTCTGAAGCAACGTTAAGCCAAAGATAAGCCTGTCCGTAATCTTGCTCAACTCCGAGCCCCTCCATGTATAATAAAGCAAGTGTGAACTGCGATATCTTATTTCCAAGTTTGGCTGCTTCATCAAGAAGCGGAAAAGCTCTATCGTAATCTTTGCCTTGAACCGCTGAAGCGCTTAATAATGCGACTCTATTATATTTATCTACTTCGAATGACGTAGCTGCATTAGCTGACTGTGCACTTAGACCAAAAGTCATAGCTGCTATTATTAGTAATTTTTTCACCTTGAATTTCCTATAGTTTAGGCTCTAACCATATTCTGGCAGGTAAATATGTGATTTAGCGTGTACATTTGTAACAAGAGTTGTGATGGAGCTTGCTATGAATTTCTGAAGTACTTGTTTTTATTGAGTTTCAGACATGTTTTGTATCACCGAGAACGGATAGGTTTAGCAGGGTATTTTAAACCTGAATTAGCTACGTTATGCCTAATTAATTACCCAATTTACGCTAATATACCTGAAGAACCGCCTTGTTATTGGCGCAGAGCCAAATAAACCTTGTACAAAAAGCCCAGTTTATATACAATCCGCGCCGCTTAAAACAGTCACTTAATTTTAGTTCCTTGTCTCTATATAGTTTGACTGTGCTATCGAGGCTACAACCGTGAGGAGCAACATACATGCGTCATTATGAAATCGTATTTATGGTTCACCCTGACCAGAGTGAACAAGTTCCAGGTATGATCGAGCGTTATACTGGAATTCTTACCCAAGAGGGTGGTCAAATTCACCGCTTGGAAGATTGGGGCCGTCGCCAGTTGGCTTACCCTATCGACAAATTACACAAAGCACACTATGTCCTAGTAAACGCTGAAGCAACTGCTGAAGCTGTTGAAGAGCTAGAAACTGCTTTCCGTTTTAATGATGTTGTTCTGCGTAACCTTGTTATGCGTACCAAAGATGCTGTGACTGAACAGTCTCCTATGGCTAAAGAAGAACGTCGTGAAAAGCGTGAAGAAAAAACCTATGAAAAGCCAGCTGCTGCCGTTGAAAAAACAGCCGCTCCAGCTCCTGCAGAAGAAGGGGACAAATAATGGCTCGTTTTTTTAGACGTCGTAAATTCTGTCGTTTTTCTGCTGAAGGTGTTGCTGCGATAGATTATAAAGATATCGCTATGTTGAAAAACTACATCACTGAAAGTGGCAAGATTGTACCTAGCCGTATCACTGGAACTAGCGCGAAATATCAGCGTCAGTTGTCAACTGCTATAAAGCGTGCGCGCTTCTTGGCGTTGCTCCCATATACTGATTCTCACAAGTAATCATAGGTAGCAAAGATGGATATCATACTATTAGACAAGATCGCTAACCTAGGCGGCTTGGGTGACAAAGTCACTGTAAAATCAGGTTACGCGCGTAACTTCTTGTTTCCGCAAGGTAAAGCAGTTCCCGCTACAAAAGTAAATGTAGAAAAATTTGAAGCGCGTCGTGCTGAGTTGGAAGCAAAAATTGCTGAACAACATGCTGCAGCACAGGCCCGTGCAGATAAAATCGCTGCGTTAGGTGAAGTGACTATCGCTTCTCCTGCTGGTGATGAAGGTAAATTGTTTGGTTCTGTCGGTACACGCGATATAGCTAACGCAATTACTGCTGCTGGTGTTGAAGTGACTAAATCGGAAGTTAAATTACCTGTTGGTACTTTACGTGAAACTGGCGAATTCGAAATCGATTTGCAAATTCACTCAGACGTTACTGCCACTATCAAGTTGGTTATAATTCAAGAAGCATAATTGCTGCTTGTTTTGAGTATCTAAAAACACCGCTAATTTAGCGGTGTTTTTTTATGTTTAAAATTCATTATTTCGCTTGTTCATAGGCTTCTTTTAACCACCCTAACAACTCATCATCAATTTGATTAACCTCGGTAATTTGCACTCTATGAGTACACATAGTGCCAAATGGTCCCGACGTTTCAAGCCTACCTTCATAAGGTGTGTCATTAAGTTTAAGACCCAAATCGATGCGTTTTTTGGTCGATGGCTGAATAAGCGAAAATTGTCTTTTTACCCGCATACTGACCGCTGATTTTTTGGGGGCCACTTCAACATCATGCCCTAGGTTTTTGATTGCCGCGTGTAACTTGTCAAAGAGTGGTTTGAGGTTTTCTTTGCCTTTATATTGGTTGGCAATTAAATCTTCCGCATTAGACGAACCTGCATCCGCTTCACGAAACTTCAAAGCAATAAAATTGGCAAAACCATGAGTAATAGCATGTTCATTTTTGAGGAAGGTAGTGTATTCGGCATGTTTGCTAAACGGTTTTTGTGCCAATAACCGCTTCCATTCGTCCAGTGTTTTACCGGTTTTCTCTAATAAATTTTGTTCCATATTTTTTCTCTAATCTAAATGGTATTTGTTTGTTAGCCGTTCTTTCCATTCTGGATCTAGGCCGGTAGCGTTAGTAGCCAGTTCAATTAGCTGCGCTTTAGCTTTGCCATGGATAACCTTTAGCATAGTATCAATGCTGATATTTGTATTAGGTCTTTGTTGTAACAGGAATTCGTCATTTAGTTTGATGTGCCCTGCTTCTAAAACACGGTAGTACCAACCATTAAGCCTATGCTGACTAATAAATTGATGTAAATCAGGTTGCTTAAACTTAGCATCAATTTTCCAACAGGGAATACGGGGCGAGCTAACTTGCACTATGGCACTACCTAGCTTGTAGATATCACCAATACACACATTGTGTTCGTTCATATCCGCTGCCGATAAGTTTTCGCCGATCATCCCTGGCTTGGCTTTTTTATACAGAAGAGGGTATCGCTTAATGATTTTTTCGTAGCTGTACAGTGCATACTGATGTAATGCCTTTTCAGGTCCCCCGTGGAAACGTTTATCTGCTTGAATATCACCTACTATGCCTAATTCATTGACTGACACTAGTTCTACTGATTGTTTATAAATACCTGTTGGGCTGCGTTTCTCACCAATGTTAGATAAAGACCCTGAATATAAACCAATGATTTTCATAATTATTTCTACTCATTTTAATTATTTTTTTGGTGCTTTAAACCTTTGTGATCTACTCTGCGACTAATCTTTTAACACAACAAGAGTAAGAGCTTAGATTGGCTAACCAAGGAAATGTCGTTGCTGCTCAGCATAAGTTTGCCACAAAAAGTGAGTGGGACTTAATTAAAGCGGTGCAGAACGGAGACAAACAAGCTTATAACCGATTGTATCAAACATACATTGGACAAGTGTATGGGCTGTGTTTTCGGCTGACGGGTGAAAAGATGTTAGCTGAGGATGCTGCGCAAGAAGTGTTTATTCAGTTGTGGCGAAAAATCGGTAATTTTAAAGGTGATAGCAAGTTTTCAACTTGGCTTCACACTGTCACTTCAAACATCACTATTTCTTATATACGTAAGCAAAAGGGATGGTTGCAGAAGATGTTTAATATTGAAGATTCTGTAGCTATGAACGCAGAGGCAGATGAGTCGAGCAGTAGTGTTGATATAGAAAGTTATGTTGCAAGACTGCCAGAGAGGGCTCGAATTGTATTTGTGCTACATGCAATTGAAGGTTATCGACATGAAGAAATAGCCACTATGACTGATATGGCCGTAGGCTCGAGTAAAGCGCAATTTCACCGCGCCAAGCATTTGTTGAAGGAGTGGATGGGATATGAGTAAAGCTAATTTTGAACAAACGTTAGCGGAACAATTAGCTAATGTAGATAAAGAACTTCAGCCTGATAAGGATTTATGGCCAGGCATCGAGTTAGCGTTGTCCAGTGAGATTGCAGATTCACCCCCTGTAGTGGCAGGAAATAAAATGTATTTGGTTGCAGCTACGATAGCCATATTCGGGTTGATTGGCTGGTTAGCGGTTAATCAACAGCCTGTATCTTTAACTGGTGTAGATTTGGTCGCGTCGTTAAGTAAGCAACATTTAGAGCAAAAGAATGCTTTATTGGTTAGCTTTCAAGATCAACCTGCACTGACCCAAAATTGGCAAGACCAACTAATAGAACTAGATGATGCCGCTGATGCGATAAAAACGGCATTAGAAAATGAGCCAAATAATATGGCGCTATTAAAGATGCTGCAAAGTGTACATCAACAACAAATTAATTTAATTGAGCGCGTGCATTCACCAAAATGGCAACAAATGTCACAAATTTAAAGTGCTGAGTTTTTAGGAGTATTGAAATGAAAAAATTATTAATGTTTGCCGGCTTTTTATGCCTAAGTTGGACTGTTTTAGCGGATGAAAAAATCGACCGTTCATTGGATGTGTCGAAGACCCCTTATGTTCAAATTGAACATGTAAATGGATCTGCCAAGGTGATTGCCTGGGATAAGTCCGAGGTAAAAGTAACGGGCACTTTAGGTGACAGGACAGACAAGTTCATCTTTGAAAAAGATGGTAATGAAGTGCTTATCAAAGTCAAAGTTAAGAATAATAATGGTTGGGGAAATTGGGGCTCAGATAAAGGGGACAATTTAGAGATATTTATTCCTCGGCAAAGTAAGGTGTATTACAGCGCAGTGAATGCTGATGTTGAATTAGCACAAGTACGTGGTGGTGCAAAAGTTGAAACAGTAAATGGTTCTATTGATGTGAAAGAGTTAGCTGGACGTATCCGTCTTGAATCTGTAAATGGTCGAATAGCAGCGGATAGTTTAGAAGGTGACGTAAGAATAAGCACTGTGAACGGCACAATTGACTCCCGTAGTTCAAAAGGTAAAGAAGACTCTTACGAGTCGGTCAATGGCAACATCGAAGTGTTCAGTGAAAGTGGCGATATCAACGTGGAAACTGTTAATGGCGATATTGAATTAGAGCTTGGTAAGGTTAATCAGTTAAATATGGATACAGTAAACGGCTCAATCGAAGCGAAGCTGGATCTTGAAAGAAACGGTGAAATTGAAGCCTCTTCAGTGGGTGGCTTGATTCGTCTTTATTTACAAAGTGATGTTTCAGCTAGGTTTGACATTGAAGGTCATGCAGGTGGAAAAATCACCAATAATTTGTCTGCTGATAAAGAACAAAAAGCCAAGTATGGGCCTAACCGCTGGTTAAAGTTTTCATTAAACGGAGGCAGTGCCAAAGTGAATGTGTCGACTGTTAGTGGACGGATTAGGTTGGATAAAAAATAACCCAAAAACATATGGTTTTTTGATACTTTGATTTAAAATCAAGAAAACTGCTGGAAAGTGAACCATTTAGTCTAAAAATTGGTTATATTATATGTTCGGTTAAAATAATAAATAATATCCGAGTTTACACTATCCAGGAGAAATCATATGAACAAAACATTATCTACGCGTATGCGTCGATCTTCCTATGCCGTTTTAATGGCTCTAGGGTGTTTGACTGCAATACCAACTTATGCTCAAGAAGCTGCTATCGATGAGATAGAAGAAGTAGAAGAAGAAATAGAAAAAGTAGTAGTAACAGGTTCGCGTATTAAACGCGCTGAATTTACTAGTGCGTCTCCCATCCAAATTATTGATGGTGGCGTTTCACGTGAACTTGGCCTTTTTGATGCGAGTGAAATGTTACAAACCACGAACCAAGCATCGGGTTTACAAATCGACAACACCTTTGGTGGTTTTGTTTTGGACAATGGTCCAGGTTCATCCACTATCGGTTTCCGTGGCTTAGGTGCCGGCAGAACATTAGTGTTAATAAATGGACGACGTGTTGCTCCAGCCGGTGTAGGTGGCGCGCCTGTTTCCCCAGATTTAAACTTGATCCCAGCTGTTATGATTGACAGAATCGAAAACTTATTCGACGGTGCATCTACGGTATACGGTTCAGACGCTATTGCTGGTGTTGCCAACGTTGTATTACGTAAAGATGTAGACGGCTTTGACTTTCAAAGTAGTTTCAGTGCTCCTTCATCAGGTGGCGGTGAAGAATTAACTTTTTCTGGAATTTATGGAACAAGTGGTGATAATTACTCGTTCAATATTTCAGCTGAATATTACGATCGTAACGCCCAGTCGTACAAAGAGAACGATTTCGCCAGTAACTGTGACGAACTTTATTATGAAGGGGATGACGGCGGAATTTATACAGAGTTTAGGGGCATAGGTCCTAATCCTACGCCTGCAGATTCATGTGATATTTTTCCACTTAGTAACCGTGTTCAACAAGACGGTTTCTTTGGTTCACTTTATTATACACCTGGCTTTTCAAATATTGGCGTTCCCGGTTTATCTGAATCTACTACCTCTATAGGCAATATTCCTTTCATTAACGGTACAGTCGCTGCTGATAGTAATGGTGATGGCATTGATGACGTTGCTATCTTTGATGGCAATGGCGATGGATTGAGAGATTTTGATTTTCAAGACCCCTTTTACAGCTTAGGCCGTACTGATTATGTAAATGGTGCAGACTGGGTCAGCGCGGTTCAGCGTATTAGTTTGTTCGCAAACGGTGATTATCTTTTACAAGATGATAATGACACTCGAGTTTTCTTCGAAGCGTTATATGCTAACAGAGCCTCTGATGTCTTTAACCCAGGTGGACAATTTTTCCAATGGGTAGGAGCAGACAACCCTTATAACCCTTGCGGAACAGATCCTATCAATGGCCAGAACTGTTATGCAGGCAGTGGCTTAGATGCGTTTTTTGGCGATACTCGCACACGTATGCGTCCTATAGTCAGTATTCGTGACGACAGAGACACCAATGTTGTTGATGTATACCAATATCGTCTAGTAGGTGGTGTTGATGGCAATATTGGCGCATTTGATGGTTTTGGTGAAGGGTCTTGGACCTACGAAGTAGCATTAAATTATAGTGCGTCTAAGGGAAAAAACAGCATAGTAGGTGTCAGTGAAGCAAAATTAGTTGATTCACTGGATAACTCGGTTAGAAATGCTGATGGTTCTGTTACTTGTGGAGCAGGTTGTGTTCCAGTTAACCTGTTTGCGCCGAATATTTATCAGTTGGGCGGTGGTGCATTCACTGAAGCTGAGAAAGATTATCTTTTCACAAGTCGTGAGATCATTACTGAAGTTAAGCAGACGGTAATCTCTGGCTATGTTACTGGCGACCTTTATAAATTACCTTGGAACGATCAAATCGTGCCTTTGGTAGTCGGTGCTGAATTTAGAAAAGACGAAATTATCACAGACGCCAATGATGTAGCTGCTGAAGGCCTGCTATGGGGATATTTCTCAGATGAAGGTGCTGATGGTAGCCGTGATATTCGTGAATTGTATTTTGAAACTGAGTTACCATTAATCAGAGGCGCTAAATTCGCAGAAGAATTGACTATTACTGCCGCAGGTCGTTGGACTGAAGAAAGTTTTTATGATGCTGAAACTATTTATAGTTTAAAAGCGGTATATCGTCCTACTGAATGGTTAACTATTCGTGGTACAAGGGGCACATCTTATCGTGCACCTAATTTACGTGAGCGTTTCCTAAATGGTACTTCTGGTTTTTCTACCATATCAGACCCCTGTGTAGTGCCTGAAGCGGCCCGTGATACAGATTTAGGCGTGAGTGTGGCTCAAGTTTATAATGCTGAAAATGATACCCGTGAGAGTCGTATTATAACTTCTTGTATTAACAACGGTGTTGATCCTCTGACATTAGGTTTAGGTACAGAGACTGATAATGGGTTTACTGCTAATACTAGTACTGAAGTTACGACTGGTGGTACGCAAGAGTTGAATCCTGAAACGTCTTTATCTAAAACATATGGTTTTGTTATTGAAAATCCTTTCAGTGAAGAGTTTGACATGACTTTTGGTATCACTAAGTATGATATTGAAATCACTAATAGTGTTGCTGAGCCAAGTGGTGGCTTCTTAGTTAACCAGTGTTACGACAATATTGAAGTACCAGATGGTACCAGTGGGTTCTGTGGCGCGGTGCAACGTGATGCAACAACAGGCAGATTAAGTGGCGTTAATGCATCATTTGTTAATATCGGCTTAGAAGGTTCTTCAGGTACTGACTACAATCTTTTCTATCAACAGGATTTTGTGGTTGGCGATAATGAGTTAGGTGTAACACTTGACTTACAAGCAACTCAGCTCGACTCTGCTGAATCTGATGTTTTAGGCCTGTATGACGACAACTTTGGTGAGCCGGCCTTCCCAGAATGGCGTGCCAGTGCAAGATTGTCATTTAGCTACCGTGATTTCAGATTTAACTGGTTTAGCCGCTATATCGGTGACGGTGAAGCGGATGATCCGGATGACTTTGATACATACACACCGTGTGATGGCTTAGATGTATTGTGTCGTCCTGTGTATTACACAGAAACATACACAACTCATAGTGCCTCAGTGAATTATACTGGCGATAATTACACTGTCACTATGGGTATACAAAACATCTTTAATGATGCACCACCAGTAGTTGATGGCGGCGGAGTATTCTCCACGCGTAATATCCCTCTAGGTGTTGGTTATGACTTATTTGGTCGTTCAGCCTATATGAGTGTTGGTTATACTTTCTAAGGCATAATACTCAAATAAAGCATAGGGCTCAGGCAAGTAACTTTGTTATGAGCCCTTTTTCGTTAAGGACTTTTATGTCACTTTTAAAGAGAGAAAGACATGTTTAGACAATCCCCATTTGTTGTTAAAATGGCGATAATATCAATCATATTATCTACCTGCATGGCTGTCCAAGCAGCCAATAAAGAGCGCGAAACATTGCCTCTTGATGCCTTTGCTACCTTGCCGGCCATGAATCAGGCAACAGTATCTTTGGATGGGTCAAAAATTGCCATTGTGAGAGCCACCAGTAAAAATGGCGACTACATAGTAGAGATTTATTCCACCAAAGATTTGAAATCAGATCCTGTGCGACTTGGTGCCGACCGCATGGAAATTACGAATATTGGCTGGTTGAATAATGAAAAAATACTTGTCCAATTTACCCAAAATATTCAAGATGGAAATGATAACTATTGGGTTACAAAAGCCGCCATCGTGAATGCAGATGGAAAAGGCTCTTGGCGTATCCCCTTTCCTAAGGAAAATAGAGCTAATTATGGTGTTTTAGACACTTTGTCCGACGAGCCAGATTATATTTTGTTAACGCGAGATATTAATGACAATCGGATACCGGATGTGATCCGATACAACATTAATACTGGCGCCACTAAGACTGTTTTGCGCGGTAATGAAAAAATCAGCGGTGGTTTTGTTCCTGACCCTTATGGAGAAATCAGAGCTGCTTCTGGTTATGACGCGGCTTCAAATTCAATAAAGCAGTATGCCCGGGTAAAAGGTGAGTCTAAATGGCGTGAAATTTACAGTAATTCTCCGGAAAATCGCGAAGAGTGGGAGTTTTTGTATTTTTCTCATGAAAATCCTGATGAAGTGTATGTAAGGGCCAATTTAAAAGAAAACTTAGCCGGCATATACACCTACAACATCAAAACCAACACTTATTCAGAGAGACTTTTTGGTTTGAAATCGGTAGATGCAGACAGTGTTCTTTTAAGCCGAAAATCTGCTACTCGTGGACAGCTATTAGGTTATACCTATACTAGTAAACACCCCAAGCGAGTGTTTGTTGATCCAAACGAAGAAGCCTTATTTAAAGGAGTAGAAGCGTTATTTCCTAAAAAGGTGGTCTCGTTAGTTAGTCGTTCAGAGGATGATAATGCGATTATCATTAGTACTTCATCTGCCAAAGATCCTGGAAGTTATTTCTTATTAACTGATAAAAAGAAACTGGACTTTTTAGGGGAAAGGTTTCCGTTAATCAAGCCAGAACACTTATCATCAGTAAAATATGTTAAATATACTGCCCGAGATGGTCGAAAAATCCATGCTTACATTACTGTTCCTAGTGGAAAAGGCCCTTTTCCAGCAGTTGTTATGCCACATGGTGGCCCTTGGGTAAGAGACGTGGTGATTTATGACGAATGGAGTCAGTTATTAGCCCATCATGGTTATATGGTTATCCAGCCTCAATATAGAGGTTCTACAGGTTATGGATTGGAGCATTGGAAGGCTGGAGATAAAAAGTGGGGCCTTGAAATGCAGGACGATAATGATGATGCAGCCCTTTATTTAGTTAAAAAAGGTTTAGCAGATAAAGACAGGTTAGCCATTTTTGGCTGGAGTTATGGTGGTTATGCTGCTTTTGCTGGTTCGATGCGCGAAAATAATATCTATCAATGTTCCATTGCTGGAGCCGGTGTAACTGACTTGAGCCGAATAAATGCAACACTTTTTGGCGCAAATAGATTCGGTCGAATCTTTCAAGCGCCCACTGTTAAAGGTGTATCACCCATTGAACAAGCAGATAAGGTCAATATACCTTTGCTCATTATTCACGGTGATATCGATCAACGTGTGCCCGTAGAGCAGAGTCGTCTATTCGTAGACGAATTAAATAAGCTCGATAAAGACTTCAAATACGTTGAGTTAGAAGGTGCAGACCATTTTTACAATACCTTGTATTATCGTCATAAAACCAAGCTATATACAGAAATGTTAGATTGGCTTAAGAATAAATGTTAATGCTTTAAAAATAAAAAAACTCGACAATAGTCGAGTTTTTTTTTGACCAATACATAAGTTTAAATTTGCATAAACTAAGTAGCTCTCTCAACAGCAATATTTGCCAATGCAATCAAGGCTTCTTTAAATTTTGATTCAGCTAAAGGTTGTAGTGCATTTATTGCATTTCTTGAGGCAGTTAATGCTTGGTCTTTGGTATAGGTTAAGGCGCCAGTTTGTTCCATAGCGGACATGATCTGAGTAAAGTATTGTAATCCATTACCGGTTTCAATGGCTTCTTTTATCAGTGTTCTTTGTTGTTCAGTGCCATGCCACATTGCATAAAGTAGTGGTAAGGTAGGTTTCCCCTCAGCTAAATCATCTCCCACGTTTTTGCCCATTTCTTCGGGATCTGCTGCGTAGTCAAGAATGTCGTCTACTAATTGGAAGGCCGTACCTAAGTACTTTCCATACTCTTGCATGGCAAGTTCTATTTCTTCATTTTGGTCGGTTAATACAGCGGCAAGTAAAGTAGCAGCTTCAAATAAACGAGCCGTTTTACTATAAATAACCTGCATATAGCTTTCTTCGCTGGTTTCGGGATCATTACAGTTCATTAACTGTAAAACTTCACCTTCCGCTATGACATTGGTTGCATCAGACAAAATTTTCATTACACGCATACGATCTAGACTCACCATCATTTGAAATGAGCGGGTATAAAGAAAGTCGCCTACTAATACGCTAGCTTGGTTACCAAATACGGCGTTTGCCGTTTCTTTACCGCGGCGCATGGTGGACTCGTCGACGACGTCATCGTGAAGTAAGGTGGCAGTATGAATAAACTCGATGATAGCCGCCAAGGTATGATGCTGCTCTGTTTGAATGCCTAAGGCTCTTGCAGCGAGTACAGTCAAAAGTGGCCTTAGACGTTTTCCTCCACTATTGACAATATAAAAGCCTAGTTGGTTAATCAACGATACGTCTGAATCGACTTGCTTTTGAATAAGCCCATTTACCGCCAGCATATCTTTATGAGCAAGTTGATTAATTGTTTCTAATTTCATACTGCCGTTTTTACCCATTTTGGAATGAAGTTCAGTTGTTAGCTGCAGATTAGCATGTGGATTTTACAGAATTTTTTCGGGGTATCTAGTGGCACTTTGGTCTAATTGCGTGAAAAACCTTAAGCTAGTTCAATGCGTTTGATATTTAACCAAATTAATTCAGAAACGGGCTTGATCGGTGCTATATGTTCACGTACAATTCGCCGCCTGTTTTTGAATATAAGTGTCAAGAGACACAGTGCGGAGTTTAATTATGTACGCGGTTTTCCAAAGTGGTGGTAAACAACACCGTGTGGCTGAAGGTCAAACCCTTCGCCTAGAAAAAATCGAAGTGGCTCCAGGTGAGTCAATAGAATTCGGTGACGTGTTAATGGTAAGTAATGGTGACGATATTAAAATTGGTACCCCTTATGTAAGTGGTACCAAAGTTACAGCCGAAGTTGTAACTCACGGACGTGGCGAGAAAGTAAAAATCGTTAAGTTCCGTCGTCGTAAACATTCACGCACCACACAAGGTCATCGTCAGTGGTTCACGGAAGTGAAAATCACTGGTATTAGCGCTTAATAGGAGTATATACAAATGGCACATAAAAAAGCTGGTGGTAGTACTAACAACGGCCGTGATTCAGAAAGTAAACGCCTAGGTGTTAAGCGTTACGGTGGTGAGTCAGTTTTAGCCGGTAACATTATTGTTCGTCAACGTGGTACTAAATTCCACGCTGGTAACAATATGGGTATTGGTAAAGATCATACTTTATTCGCTTTATCTGATGGTAAAGTTCAGTTTGAAGTAAAAGGTCCTAAAAATCGTAAATTTGTGAGCATTGTTGCTTAATAAGCGATAATCCATAAATTTTTTAAAAAGCCCCGCTTTATGCGGGGCTTTTTGTTGAATCGGTAAAAAGTGAATCCATTTGAGGAATGCTATACTAGATTCAATTGGGTAACTTTCAAGGTGTCATTAAGTCATGAAATTTGTAGATGAAGCTGATATCCGCGTTGACGCGGGTAATGGCGGTAATGGTGTAGTCGGTTTTCGCCGTGAAAAATACGTGCCGGATGGTGGTCCAGACGGTGGTGATGGTGGTGACGGCGGAAGCATCTATTTGGTTGCTGATGAAAACTTAAACACCTTGATCGATTATCGTTTTGAGCGATTTCATCGTGCTGAGCACGGCAAAAAAGGCCAGAGTGCCAACTGTACTGGTAGAGGTGGCGTTGATTTAGAAATTAAAGTGCCCGTTGGAACCCGTGCAACTGATAGTGAAACCGGCGAAGTATTGGGTGACTTAACTAAACATACACAGCGTATGAAAGTGGCGCAAGGCGGTTATCATGGTTTGGGTAATGCTCGTTTTAAAACCAGTACCAATCGCGCACCAAGACAAAAAACAGACGGTACGCCGGGTGAAGTCAGGCATCTGAAATTAGAGCTGATGTTGCTGGCCGATGTGGGCTTATTGGGTATGCCTAATGCTGGCAAATCTACCTTTATCCGTAGTGTTTCAGCGGCCAAACCTAAAGTAGCTGATTACCCTTTTACGACCCTAGTACCGAATTTAGGTGTGGTGCGTTTAGATTCAATGCGCAGTTTTGTTATTGCTGATATTCCGGGCTTAATTGAAGGTGCAGCTGAAGGTGCAGGTCTTGGCATTCAATTTTTAAAGCATTTAGAGCGCTGCAGAGTGTTATTACATTTGGTCGATTTGATGCCTGCTGACGGTTCAGACCCTGTCGAAAATGCTAAGGCGATTGTTGCTGAGCTCGAAAAATATAGTCCTAAGCTTGCAGCTAAACCTCGTTGGTTAGTCTTTAATAAAGTCGACTTGATGCTTGAAGATGAAGCTAATGAGTTGTGTAAGCAGATTGCCGATGCACTTGAATGGCAAGATGAGTACTTTCAAATATCCGCATTCCAAAAAATTGGTACGCATGAGTTGTGTATGAAATCTATGGATTTTATTGAAGCAATGCCAGAAGAAGCGGCACCTGAGATAGAGGAAGAAGAGACAGGATTCAAGTGGGATACCTATCACAAAGATACTATTGAAGACGCTTATGATGATGACGACTTTGATGACGATGATGACGACGACTCTGGTGTTGAAGTTGTTTACACCAAGGGATAGTTAGTTCTTTAATAAATTAGAACCGAGCCAGAAACGTATTTCTGACTCGGTTTAATTCTTATATACTTCGCCAACTACACACTCTTCTGAAAGAACTCACCTCGATATGATGCAAATTTCAATGATTGCAGCAATGGCAAACAACCGAGTCATCGGCGCCGACAACTCTATGCCTTGGCATTTGCCAGCTGATTTAAAACATTTTAAAGAAATCACCTTAGGTAAACCCATTATTATGGGGCGTAAAACTTACGTATCTATCGGTAAAGCTTTACCTGGTAGGCTTAATATAGTGGTTAGTTCTGATGTTGATTTTACCCTAACGGATGCAACAGTGGTAAATAGTTGCGAACAGGCTATAGATGTAGCGGCAGAATATTGCGCTCTGCAGAAAATCGATTCCCCTGAAGTGATGATAATAGGTGGGGGTACTATTTATCAGCATTTCCTCGCGTTTTGCCATCAACTTTATTTGACTCAAATCGAACTAGAAGTTGATGGAGATACACATTTTCCTGATTACGAGGCCGAGTACTCTTGGAAAGAGATCGATAATGAAGGTCATCAAGCAGATCCCGCAAATCCTTATGTCTATCGTTTTATTACTCTTGCAAAACAGGCTGTTTAGGTTTTGATAACAAGGTGTAGGTATACACATAGCCATAAATAGCAGTAATTAAAATACTAGGTGTTACGGTTAACCATAGGTTAGGTGTTTGGTTAACCCAGTTAACACCAATGGCAATGCTGGACTGGATTGCTATAGGTAACAAAGGCGCTAACAAACTACCAGGGACAACATTGTTATTTAGATATTTGGCCGAATTATCTAGTGCACGTTTAAAGGTCCTAAAAATCGCAATATTTTGAGAGGTCTTGGAGTGCACTGTGCAGATAATTGGCACAACAAACATAAGGGATAAGTAACTTTCACTGAATTTAGACACTGATTTCTCTAAAATGAAGGTAAATAAAATCGTAATTGTTGCGCTGAGTGTTCCCTGCACTAATGCTGACCTAAGTATTAATTCTTGATCTTCTGTAGCCATTCCGTTCGCCCAATATGACCACGCAAAGTAAAAACAAAACGAGATAACGGCTGAAATGATTAATCTTATTGTAGAGTTCATGGATGTGATCTTGTGGAGACCTAAAATGATAGTGAATAATACTCAGATAATTACAATCTAGCGAATCTTATCTTGTATCTATTTCTATCAGTAGAAGCCCATTTTTGAAATCATTGAGCCTATTTTGAATAAGGCGTTGCTGAGAAGGTAATTACTTATGGTGATTGGTATTGTTATGCATTTAATTTTTTAAGCTACAATAATGGCTTACTACTACCTCAAATTATATGGAATAAAAAATGGCTACAGTGACATTGCAAGGCAACGCCTTTAATACAGTGGGTGAATTACCAAAAGTAGGAACTCAGGCTCCTAGTTTTACTTTGGTAGAAACTGACTTATCAGAAACTACATTAGCAGATTACGCAGGTTCGAAATTAATTCTGAATATTTTCCCTTCAGTTGATACTGGAGTATGTGCCACTTCAATCCGTACTTTTAATCAAAAAGCGAGTGATTTAGATAATACAAAAGTGTTATGTGTTTCCGCTGACCTGCCCTTTGCAGCAGCACGGTTCTGTGGTGCAGAAGGGATTGACAATGTGGCAACAGGCTCAAGTTTTAGAGGCAGCTTTGGCGCCGACTATGGCGTGAGTTTTAGCGATGGTCCGTTGGCTGGATTATTGTCTCGCAGTATAGTGGTGATTGATGAAACAGGTACAGTTGTTCACACTGAACAGGTAGCTGAGACCACTGAAGAGCCAAATTATGCCGCGGCTACTGGTGCTCTGTAAACTTTCGAAATCCTCTGTCTTAAAACTAAAAAAGCCTCATTAGAGGCTTTTTTTTGCACTGTAGCATTTAAGCTAAGTAAGCTTATTAAATAACGCTTCTAAGTCTAAACCTTTGTGTCCCAACATGTCTCTAAGCCGACGTAATGCTTCAACTTGTATTTGACGCACTCTTTCACGAGTTAAACCAATTTCTACACCTACATCCTCTAAAGTTGAAGGTTCATAACCTAATAATCCAAAGCGCCTTGCTAGCACTTCACGTTGCTTAGGATTGAGATCTTCTAACCATTTGATGATATTCAGTTTGATATCTGAATCTTGAAGATCTTCCTCAGGACCATGGCCTTTGTCATCAGCAATGACATCCAGTAAAACCTTATCGTTTTCTCCACCAGTAGGGGTGTCAACAGAGGTGATTCTTTCGTTTAATCGCAACATTTTGGTAACGTCACGAACAGGCTTGTCGAGTGATTCAGCAATTTCTTCTGCGGTTGGTTCATGATCTAGTTTTTGTGAAAGCTCTCGAGCTGCTCGAAGGTAGACATTTAATTCTTTTACCACATGAATAGGTAAACGAATGGTGCGGGTTTGGTTCATAATAGCCCGTTCAATGGTTTGTCTAATCCACCAAGTAGCATAGGTTGAAAATCTAAATCCTCGTTCGGGATCAAATTTCTCTACAGCGCGAATAAGGCCTAAATTTCCTTCTTCAACCAAATCAAGCAAGGCTAAACCGCGATTATTATAACGTCTTGCTATTTTTACGACTAAACGAAGGTTACTTACAATCATTCGTTTTCGAGATGCTTCATCGCCTTTTAGGGCTCTTCTTGAAAAGTATACTTCTTCTTCTGCGGATAATAGTGGGGAAAATCCAATTTCACCTAAATACAATTGAGTTGCATCAAG
>NZ_CAJWCF010000099.1 GCF_913020055.1 uncultured Paraglaciecola sp.
CAAATGCAGCGAGCAACCTGAATCTGATTAGAAAGATGGTATTGCTGAATTTAGTGCTTGGGTTACTAACAGTATTCCTAGCTTCAGCTGGCCGTTACCTACCTCTATAATCAAGGTTAAAGATAAATTTGGGCAGATCATTGTGATTTAACATTAATGACGATGGCTGCCTTAGTTCGTTGTTTTCAACATGAGCTTCTGCTTAAAGAAACCGAATATGCATCACAGGCTTGGATTGGCCGTTTTATAATGATTTAATTTAATAAGGTCCTACCCCCTTTTATTCATTTGTGGCCCATAACCACTAATTCAGCTAGCCCCTGTGGCACTAAAATTATTGCTTTTGTGCTAATCGACATCCTATACTGGCTCATTAAATATCTAGTTTAAACAGTTAATATTAATGACAAGCGATAGTTATCAAAGCGAGCTAATAAAAAATAGTCATTACACTATGTGGCTGGAAGATAATGTTATTTTTATTTATTCTGTTGGCTTGTGGGGGAAATCAACAGCTGAACGATTCAGTCAAGATTTCACATCGTTGCGCGCTCGAGTGAACGATAGACCCTGGTCAGTTATCAGTCACTCTAAAGATTGGGTTCTGGGCTCACCAGACATCGAGCCAATACTGGCAATTTGGGTAAACTAGAAGACAACAGCCAATTGGTCGTATCGATCAGAATTATTGATGAAAATACTCTGTCTCAGTTTCAGATAAATAAGATTACGGAACGTATACCACAGAGCTATTCTAGATTAAATTTCACTGACGAAGCAAAAGCTTTTAAAGCATTGCAAGAACATGGCTTTAATACAAAGACCCAAAGTTTTTCTGACTGTTTTAACATCTAAACTGAAATTTAGAATAGGCAAACTGGAACGTTTTCATTTGTCATGTCCTGTTTAGAACTCAATGCAACTGCTTATTGAGACCCCCATCGTAAAACCAGTCAAAACAAAGATAATTGATATTCAGCCTTACCAAATAAATCAGCTATTTTTTGCTCATGACTTATCCAAAACAATAAAACAAGTTGTGACGACATCACAACTTGTCATGTGATTTGGCAGTTAGTTGACTAACGTTGTACCACCATCAACCGGGATGATTTGCCCGGTGATAAAAGCCCCCGCTTGGCTGGCTAACATAATTGCCACACCAGCAATATCGTTTGGCTCTCCCCAGCGGCGCATTGGTATCGACAGTAACTCTTCGTCGAATGCAGCTTGATCTGAACTTAAAAACTCAGTCATTTTGGAATAAAAACGCCCTGGCGCGATCGCATTCACACGAATATGTTTAGCCGCCAATTCAGTTGCCAGCACTCTAGTTAACTGATGCATAGACGACTTTGACACAGCATAACTGTAATTATCTAATCCGTTACCCAGAATGCCCGCGATTGAACCAATATTGATAATAGCCGAAGTGTGTTTTGAATTGGCTTTTTTAGCCAGTAGTGGTGTTAATGCTTGAGTCAGAAAAAAAGGACTCTTTACATTAATGTCCATCACTTTATCCCAACCCAGTTCAGGAAACTGTTCAAAGGGTGCGCCCCACCCGGTGCCAGCATTATTAACCAAAACGTCGATATGCTCTTCACGTTTATGAAGTTCCTGTATCAATTGTTTCAACCCCTCCGGACTACTTACATCTCCGGGCAGCGCAATACATTCGCCAAACTGGCTCAATTCTTTGGCCGCAGCAACACAAGCTTCTGCCTTACGAGCAGTGATATAAACCCGCTTAGCGCCGGCTTCAAGGAAACCTTTCGCCATAAAGGCCCCAAGACCTCTTGAACCACCAGTAATGACACAAATTTTTTCTTTCATCGAAAATAGAGTTTCTAACATTTAATATTCTCCTCAGTATTTGTTTTAGCCTATCAATAACAAAGGGGGGTTAGAATTTTTTGGAGTGATGATCAACCATTTAATAAAACACACTGTTTAGTATTTATCATTTGTCTTCATGGCAACCATCATCACTATGGTGTGTTGGAACACGTTATTAAAAGCAGATAAACACCGAGGCTAATCGAGATACTCATCGTAACTATAGGCAGAAAACGCTCTCAACCTTCAAAGTAAAAGCCATTGAAATACTACAAATAAACAAAGCGTTCTTTTGACTGTTTAAGTGAACATTCTTCTCGCTTTGGATTTATTTATAATGGGGGTGTTTCTGATTTATACGTTTCGACGAACCTGACCCCGCAGCTCTATGTTTGGGGAGCAGTTTGCGGATGATAGTTTTAACAACTGGCGCATACTGCTTAAGGCGTTCTACGGCCTACCATTTGATGATAAAGACCTTGAAGTATATCAACAGCTAACAGGTCGCACAGTAGCCCCTGAGCAAGCCATGAGAGAGCTTTGGCTAGTTGTGGGGAGACGTGGCGGTAAAAGCCAAGTAGCCGCACTAATCGCTGTTTTTGAGGCTTTTTTTCATGACCATAGTGCAAAGTTATCAGCAGGCGAATTAAGCACTGTTATGGTCATTGCTGCAGACCGCAAACAAGCGCTTTCAGTGTTCAGATACATTAAAGGGTTAGTTGGTTTATGCCCCATGCTTAAACAGATGGTACTGCGCGAAACTACCGAAACATTAGAGCTTAACAACCGTTCTGTAATTGAGATAACCACAGCAAGCCACAGACGCACAAGGGGCTATACATGCTCATGTGTTATCGCTGATGAAGTGGCGTTCTGGATGATAGATGGGGCTAACCCTGATAAAGAAATCATCAACGCATTGCGCCCATCACTGGCAACGCTTGGCGGTAAGCTATTGGTCTTGTCTAGCCCATACGCTAGGCGCGGTGTTTTATATGACGCATACCGAGACAATTTCGGCAAAGATAGCAAGCGCATTCTAGTTGCTCAAGCACCAACCGCATTAATGAACCCAACTTTAGACTCTGCAGTAATTGAACAGGCCTATAAAGAAGATCCAGCCAGTGCCAGTGCTGAATATGGCGCACAGTTTAGAACCGATGTTGAATCATTTATCAGTCGCGAAGCTTTAGAGGCTGTAACCATCACTGACCGCATAGAATTAGCACCGGCTAGAATCAATCGTTATGTTGGCTTTGTGGATGCTGCAGGCGGCTCTGGACAGGATGCAATGACAATGGCAGTTGCTCACATGGATAACAAATCACACGTTGCCATTGTTGATGCTGTTAGATGCGTAAAGCCTCCGTTTTCACCAGAACAAGTGGTGACTGAATTTGTTGCCTTACTCAAGTCATACAGAATCACACGAGTGATAGGTGATGCATGGGGAGGTGATTTTGTCCGCGGACAATTCAAAAAGCGTGGCATACATTACCAAGTAAGCAAAAAAGATAAATCAGCCATTTATGGTGAGTTATTACCGCTTATCAATTCACAACGTGTAGAGCTACCCGACATCAAACAAATGCGAGATGAGCTAATAGGCTTAGAGCGCAAGAACACCACAAAACCAAGAATAGATCATGCTCCAGGACAACATGACGACATGATCAACGCAGTTGCAGGAGCTTTGGTATTCGGCTCTCAAAAAGACAACCGCACCATTGCATCCAGATTAATTTGTTAACTATAAAAAACACATAAGAGGCTTTAAAAATGAACATACTAAATCAAGGTTTAACAACAACATTACAACAACGCGGGTTTAAAACGAGCAAGGCCATGGGTGATTTATCCTCTGGATTCGCTCAGGCAGTTAATGCAGCAAGTCGAGATTATAAATCTATCTTGAACGATGAAACGCGCACCAAGGGTGAAAAAGCGCCATTGCTAGCCAAGACACAGGTTAAGTATAAATCAACGCTTGCAAGCAAGACTGATGCAATTCTATTCAACTTAGAGTCGAGAGCTAGCAGCCTAGAAAGCCAGCTCAATAACGCAACCACGTTTAGAGGTGGTGATGCGGTGATGATACTTATGGCGCAGAACTTACAAGGCACTGAGGATAAACTATCAAGGGTGAAAGCTGACCCAAGGTACCATCAAGTAGTTAATGCGTTACCCGCTGATTTCTTCGGCATCCAAGAAGATGCACTGCAAAACCTTAAAGATGCTGGATTGAAAAAACACCATCCAGAACTAAATACCGAAATTGAACAGTACAAAACCGATAGGCAGCAAATGAATGCAGTATTGGAAATAGCAAAAGAAGTAGATACAGCTTTCGAAAGCTCAATCAATCCGCAAGCGATGCAGACAAGGTTTGACCCAGAATAGTTAAGCCCCAGCCCTACCCATTGGGCGAATACCTGAACATGTATTTAAAAGGTTCTTTTTTTTGAGGTGGTTTATGAGCAGACGCACAGTTTGGTTAATGTTAAACAAGGGCGAAAAAATGCCAAGAATCAAAAATGATTTAGCTGTAGATATTAGAAGCGACTTTGTAACTCGTATGCGCTCTATAGGTAAAACACCAAAAGAGATTGAACAGCTTGATAGGTTTCTAGTGGCTTGCCTGCAGAATGTGAATGATTTGGATAGATTGGCTAAACAGAATCAAACTGACTGAGTTTTTTACACTTAAACGTATTTTGTGTCGGATTATTTTACACATTTTAAAAATTAAATTTATTAAAAACCCTTAACTCATTGTAATTATTAAATATAATGATTCTGGCGCGTTCGATGCGTTACCCTCAGTACATGGTGAATTATCACTTTAGCAATTACCTTCAAGACTGTAGTGAAGGGATTAAAGGGAATATCAAATGAAATTTAAATTTTTGAAAATGGCTTTTGCTGGTTTGGTTTTGGGTGTTAGTGGTTTTGCTAATGCTGGATTGATACTTGAAGTGCTTCGGGTTGATGACTCGACCGCTCATATCACAGGTTCGGGTTCGATTGATGTTGCCGACGTTTTCAATGCGATAATCCTCGGAGGCGCCAATTCGACCGGAGATGCTGGCGTTGATATTTTTACTGGCGACCTAAGTTTAGGTCACACAGATATTAACTACGTCTTCACTCTTTTTGGTACTAAAGATTTCCTGATCAATTTATCTTCTCACGTGACCTTTGGAGATATGATCTCTGGTTTTATGGTTGCCACGCTAGATGTTGAAACTTGGGCCGCGATAGGAAGTACCGGATTTGTGACCAATGATGACAGCACTATATTGGGCAGTTACACGATCGTGGAACCTTTTAGCTCTGTCCCAGAACCCTCTTCACTTGCTATTTTCGCACTAGGCTTAATGGGTTTAGCATCACGTAGATTTAAGAAACAATCTTAGTATGAGATAATTCCTGCAAATCAACAAGCATCTGCCAATCGGCAGGTGCTTGTTGATTTGCGCGTTATATGGGAGTGCTGCCTGCAGAGTGTTTACTAGTAAACATTTTAGTTGGCGAGTAAACAAAAAGCATACTAAATTGATTATAAGGAATCTAACTAAATGGAATTAATAAAATGCAACCTAACCCAATCCAAGCTAACCCACACCCGCCAATCATACTTGTAAAAACATGGTGCCAGTTACTTCGATGTGAAGATGAAGAACCAAGAGAAAGTGCTAAAACTATGCTCTTTGGAGCGTTTGGAGATATGCAAGGCGTCGTTGAGTTCGTGAAGGCGAATAATATAAAGGTTCGTTCACTAGTAATGTTTGCAGATTTAGAAAATAATTAAATTTCTATGATGGGTTTATAGGTGGGCATTAACTTAAACTGCTCTGCAGCCCTTTAAAAAAAGGGAAATGGTGCCCGGGGCCGGACTTAAACCGGGTGACTTGAATACCCTGTCCATACATGCCCAGCGTGTTGCGGTTATTGAATTCTCGGCTTTGACCACATAGGACAATAGTGGACCTGAATTCGCCCAAGAACCGCCCAAAGTAATTAACATTTTTTGGGCTATAAACGTTATCAACTTCCGAATTGCATATCCTTAAATACACAGAGGATCAATTTTGGATTTTTGACAAGGGCCATCTCTTTTCATTGCCATTTGCATACCAAGCTGACACGCTGACTACAAATACAGAAAACTCCATAGTTATTTTGAATAATAATCCCAATATAATTTATTTATCGCTTCTGTAGATTGACAGTACTTCCAACTTGAAATCGATATTTTCTATCTTCATAAGTCACTATATATTTAGAGGTTTTGTTAACTTATCGAATTTAAACGATAAAAACGAGTTTTAAACGTCTATTGTCGGATTTTGAATACAACTCGCCCTATCCTATTCATGAAACGATCGTTCACTGAAAGTTCTGTAATTACTGGCCTTCATCACCTGCCATTAGGATATCAACTGATAACATCAACAAATTTAAAAATACGGATTACTTGAACGGCTGTAAGTCGCTCAAACCGGAAGTAAACAAAAACACAGCTACATCTGCATTGGTGACATCACTGAATCAATAGGTTTTAAATCTTCACTCTCTGACCTAAAGCGGACATAAGGTTCTAGTCTAAAAATGGGAGCTAACGACCTATTGCGGTCTTAAGAGAATACGAACTACCAGACTATATTGAGCGCAAAAATCATCATACGATTAATCAAATGTGACTGACGGCAATGCGCGTTCTGGAGACATAGCCGAACATCATCTTCAAGGGTAGGATTACTGCCATATCGGTCATACCCGACCGCTCTACAAGGTCGCTTCTGTTGAGGCTCAGTGGTCAAGTCAGTTAGCTTTAGCCTGCCAAGGATCATGAGGCTTCCAAGTATCAAGCCATTGGGGAATATCCGCAGCAGGCATGGGTCTAGCAATGGCATAACCCTGCGCTAACTCACAACCCAGTTGCAACAGTGCTACTCCATGTGCGATGGTCTCTACACCCTCCGCAATCACGTCACGCTGGAATGCCTTAGCTAAACCCACTACACCTTTAACAATCGCTAAATCGTCGGCATCGTCTAACATGTCTCGCACGAAACTCTGGTCTATTTTAATCATGTGCGCTGGCAGATGCCTGAGATGGTCGAGTGATGAATACCCCGTACCAAAGTCATCTAAGGCAAAGCGGACACTAAGGTCATGGCATGCATTCATGGCCGCAGACACCCTATTGATGTCACTTAACACACTGGTTTCCAGTATTTCCAATTCTAAACGGTGAGGGGGCACCTCAGGATGTGCTGACAACAATGCTGCTAAGCGTTTTGCGAAGTTATCTTGTTGTAATTGATAGGCAGAAATGTTGACACTGATAGGGAGGTTGATCCCTATGCTTCGCCACTGGCTTATTTGTCTCAATGCAGCGCCCATGACCCATTCACCCATTTCAAGACTAATGGCATGGCCTTCTATCGCAGATAAGAACTCTAAAGATGCAATTAAACCACGAACAGGATGCTGCCAGCGGATTAAAGCTTCTAAGCCTATCACCTCGCTAGTGCGCATATTAACTTTGGGTTGGAAGTGCATCACAAACTCACTTTTATCCAAAGCTGTACGAATATTATCTATATTCTCTAGTTGGATTTTAACCGCATTATCTTGTGCGATATCAAAATGGTGATAACGGTTCTTGCCCGCTTGTTTAGCAGCATACATGGCTTGGTCGGCGCGGCGCATGAGTTGGTCTGAGGTTACCCCGTCTTGTGGATAAAATGCGACCCCGATACTCGCTGAAACTTGCATTTCTATACCATTTATGATTATGGGGTAAGCAGCGGACTTTAGCAGTCGTTCTAACATAGGCTCACTATCCTCGAGCTTTTCTAAATCTATCATGACTGCAATAAATTCATCACCGCCAATACGTGCCAGCGTATCACCTTCACGTAATGTTTCTTTCATGCGATGTGACACTTCAATGAGTAGTTCATCACCTACATTATGGCCATGGCGATCATTGACGGCTTTGAAGCCATCTAAGTCTAAAAACACAACAGATAATGACAGATTACGACGTTGACACTGCATTATTGCTTGCCTTAAGCGGTCAGCTAGTAATATACGGTTAGGCAGATTGGTTAGTGGGTCGAAATGAGCAATGTGTTCCAGTTGCCCCTGATATGTTTTAATATCTGTAATATCAGTGCTTACTGAAATATAGTGTTGCACGTGAGCAGCATCACTCTCGACGGCGTTGATGGTCATCATTTCAGGATAAATGTCACCATTTTTGCGGCGGTTCCATATCTCGCCATGCCAATGCCCTTTCGTTAATATCGCATTCCACATTTCGACATAAAATTCTGGCGATTGACGCCCAGATTGAAGAATTCTTGGATTTTTCCCCAGAACGTCATCAGGAGAGTAGCCAGTAATGTAACTGAAAGCATCGTTGACTTCCGTAATAGTTGCAGTGTTATCGGTTATTATGATGCTCTCATGGGCAGAGCTGAACACACTGGCCGCGCGTTTTAGCTTTTGTAGTAGACGTTCTTTCTCTACGATTGCATTATTCTTTTCTTGCACAGTCAGCCTATACTGCGAGAGAACTGCTGAAAGTAGCATAATTGGAACTGCCGTAGCTATCAGATAAAACTGGACAGACAACACATTTTCTATAGGCGAACTAGAGGTGAATGGACCTAAGCCGCTGGCGGCAGTGCCGACAGAAAAAATTGTTATCACCAAGATGGCAAGGTAAACACCAATACCGTTGAAACGGATTGCCGCCCAAAGAAGAAACGGTAGAGGGGCGTAGAGTAAAGCTGGGAAATTATCCGCAACGCCTGCCTCTGCCCCTAAAGCATAGTAGCTTACTATAAATAGACACAAGGCTAATCCCAGTGCCTCTAGTGTGCGGTTGAACTTGACAGACTTGAGCCAGCTAGGTCCGGCTTGGAACCCAAGTATAATCAAAGGAGTTACTATGAGTAGACCAATTGTGTCACTTAGAAACCACGCTCGCCAGAAAGACCAGTAACTCAACTCGAGTGCCTCAAAGAAGGTTACGGCACTGGCAACACAAGCAGAAAATGACCCACTCACAAGCACAGCTAAGAAGAATCGCAACATCTCAGAGATTTGTTCGAGTTTTATTGGGCTTGCAAGAAGATATCTCAAGCTAACCGCTGCGACTAGGGCTTCAAGAAAATTAGCGATAGAGAAAAGAACCACTCGATGTGCTAACAAGTCGTATTCCATAGAGAGAGTGATGTCTGCAAGCACCATGACCAGAAGATATGCCCACCAGCGACGCTGATCTGTTAAAAGCAATGCCGCCAAAACGATTGCATTGGCTGGAAAAAACGTAGCGATCTTATCCGTTGGAGTAGCTAACGCTAGCCCAAGTTTACACCCAAGATAAAAAGCGAAACCAACAAGAAGAGCGTACAGCAGAGTCGGGCGCAACGAAACATGATGTGAACCTCCATTTGCAACAGGCCAACTCATGTCTAATCCCACTTCAGTTATCCTCTTTAATGTGAAAATAGTCGCCGACACGTTTCACACCACTATAGTGCAGCGTTGAATCTAGCATAAATAGCGATTGAGTCAAACTATCGGAGTCAAGAACAAAGTTAAATTGTTCATGATGCATTTGGCTGCGTAATTGGTAATAGCTTAAGCGACTAGTGACAACAATGTCAGTGGAGCTAAAGGCAAACAGCAAGGACGAAAGGTCTTTACCTTGCAACCCATTGTTCCTATTGAAGAGCAAGGTTCGTTACCCACTCAAAAGTGCCTTACAGCAGTTGCAGCCACCCTAATTTGCTAAAACTTAGGATTCTTACTCCTGAATCACTATGACCACAACTGTCTGCAATTGCCTAAATATAGTCGGTCGAGTCATTCTTTAATTAATAACAGCAAAGCGACATAGCTGACGTAAGTGATATCGCCCGACAATCGCCCAGACATATCGGCAATTACTATTAAGCGTTTGATTAATATAGGTAATAAATGGTGCCCGGGGCCGGACTTGAACCGGCACGTCCTTACGAACGAGGGATTTTAAATCCCTTGTGTCTACCAATTTCACCACCCGGGCAATGGGGGGTACTTGTATTACTACAAGCTGGTATTGCTAAAGCGTATATGGAGGCGGAACCCGGAGTCGAACCGAGATCCACGGATTTGCAATCCGCTGCATAGCCATTCTGCCATTCCGCCGAACTTATACTTTACAATTTCTTAAAAAGAAATTGGAGCGGGAAACGAGATTCGAACTCGCGACCCCAACCTTGGCAAGGTTGTGCTCTACCACTGAGCTATTCCCGCATAATCTTACTGTGCAATCCTTGCATCAGCTTTAAGTTGTTTTGCGATGTTTTGCCTAACCCCTTAAATCTGAGCTGCATTTTACATTCAAAGTCTAAGCTGTCAACCACAAAAAGTAGGTTTTTGAACTGACTGACTGATTTTTGACTTAAACGCGCTAAATTCACACAAAATGACTTTATTAGTGCTGAATTTATTGGGTTTTCTGATCATCCCATGCGGCTTTGGTATAAACCAGCATCGACCAGAACGACAACACCGCTGCAAAATATAATAAAATATAACCCAGTGACACCCAATATATGCGTATGCCCATGAAATATTCCAATTCTGACAACAATCCAATTAAGGCTAACATTTGTGCCATGGTTTTAGCTTTGCCAGTAATTGACACTTTCACCAAGTCTTGTTTGCCTTGTTGCCCCATCCATTCCCGTAACGCAGAAATATAGATTTCTCGAGACATCAATAATATGGCTGGAATGGTGATCCACAAATTGTCGTAACTATGGGTAATTAGTAATAAAGCAGCCGCAACAATCAATTTGTCGGCCACGGGATCTAAAAACGCGCCAAATGCTGTGCTTTGGTCTAATTTTCTTGCTAGGTAGCCGTCAAACCAATCGGTGATGGCAGCAAACCAAAATATAAACGCGCCGGCTTGATGCGCCCATTTCCAGTCTAAGAAATAGACAACAACAAACACTGGGATAAGCAACACCCTGATAATGGTAATGATATTAGGAATAGTCCACATCTAACTTCTCTGTATTTCCTATAGTCATAAAATGAATAAATTAGGTTTTAAAACGCGACCATTAACCCACATGCAGTGAATTATTTCAAAGTTCAATTGTGAATATGCTCATAAATAATATCGGCAAGCTCTTCACTGATACCCGGCACATTGGCAATTTCGCCTTTACTGGCCTGCAATACGCCATGTAAACCGCCCATATATTTGAGTAAACTCTGCCTTCTTTTTGCTCCGACACCAGGAATAGATTGCAATTTAGAGGTGGTTTTCTCTTTTTGTCGCCTTTGCCTGTGCCCTGTAATAGCAAAACGGTGGGCCTCGTCTCGTATATGTTGAATCAAGTGTAATGCTGCGCAATCACCAGCCATAGGAATAGTGGCGTGACTGCCCGCTAATATCAGTGTTTCTAGACCCGCCTTGCGACTACTGCCTTTAGCCACACCAATTAGTAACGGCTTTTTATCTTGTTTCCAATCTTCAAAGTAGGCTTCTGCTTGAGCGAGTTGCCCTTTACCGCCATCAATAAACAAAATATCGGGGATTTTAGTTTGGTCTTTTACATCTCGATAACGCCGAGCAAGGGCTTGTGCCATAGCCGCGTAATCATCTCCGGGCGTAATACCTTCGATGTTATAACGTCGATAATCGGTTTTGTAGGGCCCTTCCCTATTAAACACCACACAAGACGCAACTGTTTGTTGACCTGACGTATGACTGATATCAAAACATTCCATGCGCTGGATGGGTTGTTCAAACTCTAAAATTTGTTCTAGCTCGACGTAACGGGCAAACACCGATTTCTGATGGCTCTGCCGCGATTCTAGGGCTGTATCAGCATTGGTATTGGCAAGGTCAAGGTAACGACGTTTTTCGTCTCTGACTCCCTTATAGAACTGAATTTTACGACCAGCTTCTTTAGTTAATAGTGCTTCGATAGCGCTTTGTTCTTCTAACTCGCATGGGATTACAATTTGCTGGGGAATGATTTTATTGCCCGCAAGGTAAAACTGTAAAATAAACGACTGAAATACCTCGGCATTGCTGGACTCTGCGGGCACTTTTGGATAAAAACTTTTACTACCGAGTAATTTATTGTCGCGGATAAACAAACCTTGAATACTGGCAATACCATTGCGGTAGGCAAACCCAAACACGTCCATTTCTTGCTGATTACCACTGACCCATTGTTGTTCTTGCACTTTGTTTAAGGCACCAATCTGATCGCGATACCGTGCAGCGGCTTCAAACCTAAGGTCGATACTGGCTTGTTCCATTTTATCCACCAATGAATCAATAACCTGTTTGTTTTTGCCTTTTAAAAACAATCGCGCGTATTGCACTTGCTGGGCATATTCTTCTTCACTGACTAACCCTTCAACACAAGGGCCTGCGCAGCGTTGTAGTTGATATTGTAAACAGGGGCGCGTTCTGGCGCGGTAATAGCTGTCTTCACATTGGCGAATAGGAAATAAGCGCTGCATGGTGCGTAGGCTTTCGCGCACCGCCCAAGCACTAGGATAAGGGCCAAAGTATTCGCCCTTTAGTTTTTTCGGACCACGATGATTACTGAGTCTTGGGTGAGTATGTGCAGATAAAAAAATAAAAGGGTAAGACTTGTCGTCTCTTAACAACACGTTATACCGAGGTTTATATTTTTTTATGTAGTTGTTTTCAAGAATAAAGGCTTCGGCTTCACTGTGCACCACAGTGACATCCATTTCACAGATTTGTTTTACCAGTGATCGAGTCTTGATGCTATCCACATTGGTTCGAAAATAGCTCGACACGCGTTTTTTAAGATTTTTTGCCTTACCAACATAAATCACTTCTTCTTTGTGATTGTACATCCGGTAAACGCCCGGTTGGTTAGTCAGGTTTTTGAGAAAGGCTTGGTGGTCAAAAGGTTCGGCAATACTGATACTCATGAAAATAACGTAGCTTACAATTGATCTGACAAAATCAGTTTATGCCGAAGTGCAAGGTGAGTCAGTTCAACATCAGTACTGACTTTTAACTTATCAAACATTCTATAACGATAAGTATTCACGGTTTTAGCGCTTATATTTAGGTAAATGGCGATATCCGGTACTTTTGCACCTTTGGTTAGCATTAAGGTAATTTCTAGTTCGCGCTCGGACAATTGATCAAATGGGTTACTGTCGTTTAAATTGAGTTGCCCAAGGGCAATCTGTTGCGCGATATCCGGCGACACATATTTTTGCCCCGCTGCCACTTTATAAATTGCTTTGATCATTTCTTCGGGATCAGAGTCTTTGGTTAGGTAACCAAATGCGCCCATTTGCATCACTTTTGCTGGGATGGGATTTTCTTTGTGTACAGACAATACTATAACCCGGCAATTTTCAGAAAAACGTAGGATTTGTTTAGTGGCCTCTAAGCCCCCTATTCCCGGCATGCTCATGTCCATCAACACTAGGTCTGGCGCATGGTTACGACAAAATTTAACCGCGTCTTCACCATTGGTGGCTTCGCCTACCACTGCAAAATCGCTAACGTCTTCTAAGATACGACGGATGCCAGTTCGCACTAATTCATGGTCATCTACTAACAGCAGTTTAATCAAGCTAAGGTTCTCTTTATTTTTAACGATAGAAATGTGTACTAAGTCTGTTCCAACCTTGGATCGTGTCTGCTAACCCTTGTCCAATATTATACGCATAACATTGTTCAATCTGACATCGAATAATCCATCTATCTTTACAACCTGTTACTTCTTTTGGTTTGCTAGGTTTGCCACCACAACGGCACTTAAACAGCAAATCGGTAGCTGTTTTTTTTACCTTTGATTGTTTGTTACTTTTTTTGCGGGTAAACATATTTATTCATTAACAGCACCACCAATAAACAGAGCATAAAGGATTACCTAACAAAACCATACTGAAACTCGACTTTACTGCTTTGTTAGCTCAACTTTTAATCACCAATGACTCCGTTACTTGTGTAAGTAGTTAGCTAGATATACAAAAAAGAAGTCAGAATATGGGTTACTTTGATCCTAAGATAACCTTTTATTGTTTAACTGATGACAATGGTTAGCTACTTGCGTAGAACTATCGTCAAATCTACCATCAGCGAACTTTCATAGAAGAAATGGCATATCACCTTCACTAACAACCAGTTCGAGGACATTATTTGAAACACAAGAGCGTTATTATAATTGGTGGAGGCCTAGCGGGCTTGTATGCTGCACACCGACTAGAGCAGCAGAACATTCCTTATTTATTATTAGAAGCTAATTCTAGATTAGGTGGACGTATTCTAGGTGCACAAAACAAGCAAAACTCGGGGCACTATTTTGATTTGGGCCCAACCTGGGTATTTCCTCATCATCAAAAAACCCAGGGGTTACTTAAACAACTTGGTATTGAATTTTTTGAACACTATGCAAAAGGTGATGTACTGTATCAAACGTCTGAAAATCAAGCAGCACAACGTATTAAAGGTGCAGGCGAGCTAGATTTATTTAAGATTCAAGGTGGCTGTCAGTCTTTAGTCACTGCTTTGCACACCTCACTTGAACCCAACAACGTTTTTCTCAACCATGAATTGACCAATATTGAGAGGTGTAAAAACCTATGGGAAATCACTGCTAGTCACAAGGGTGTAGAGTGCACCCTTTCAGCTGATGAATTGATGTTGGCCATGCCCCCAAGGATCATTGCTCAACATCTTGCTGAGAAACAATGGATATCAGATGTTTTACTCAGCCAGCTGCAAAATTCACAAACCTGGATGGCGGGCCAAGCAAAATTCGCGGTGGCTTATGCAACACCATTTTGGCGTGAACAAGGACTATCAGGCCAAATATTCAGTCAAACAGGACCAATGGTTGAAATACATGATGCATCAACCGATACAGATAGAAGTCATGGCTTATTTGGTTTTATAGGATGGCCAGCATCGCGCAGAAGCCAAATGACCCAGCAACAACTCAAACAAGCCTGTTTGGCGCAACTTGTTAGTTGTTATGGTCCGCTGGCCAGCGATTTTACTGATTACTATTTAAAGGACTGGGCAAGTGATCGGTTTACTTGTACTGCAAGTGACAAACTTGAATCATCTCGCCACCCATCATTTACTCTTTCGAACCATAAACAAGCACTTCGTGACCTACATCTGCATTTTATAGGCAGTGAATTTGCCACCGTTGACCCAGGATACTTAGAAGGCGCTATCGATGCAGTTGATCGTAGCGCCTATTTTACTTAGCTCGCAAATCATTGAAGTGGCATGGGTATATGCCCTAAAGGTTTAAACCCAGTTCATTAAAATGCCTAAACTATCAATAGCATTAAGTTAACTGTTTTAAATAGCGTCCTAAACTTTCGATGCCCTCTGACATTTTTTTTGCATGTTTAACGGTGAGAGTATCGGACCAATCACTTAGGCGGATATCTTCCAAAGCCTGTCTGCCATCAAAGTCAACATAAGCGAGGCGTGCACACAAAGCCTCGGGGGGAAGACCAAAGGATACGCCAGGTAACAATGCGACCCCCACATCCTCCAACACTTTTTTACAAACCGCTATATCAGTAGCAAGACCAATATCTTTTAGTGCTTGCCGGTAAGCACTGAAATCAAGCAAAAGATAGAATCCACCTTCTGGGGCATGTGCATTTAATCCTGCATTAATCACGGCTTTATGAATATATTTGCCTAGGGCGCTGAGGATCGTTCTTTGGTCCTTAACATATTGCAGCATCATCACATTATCAGAATAAGCCGTTATCGCAGCATGCTGAATAGGAGAAGACGCACAAGAATAGGTTTCAGATGCAATGCCCAGCATCGCGTCTTTTAATTGGCTAGCACATTCATCTGGCAAAATAGCGATACCCAAACGCCATCCACCTGCACCAGCCCATTTAGATAAGCCTGAGGTAACAAAGGTGCCTTTAGGATAATACTTAGCGATACTAACGTGTTGGTTATCATGTTGCAGTGGTGCATAGATCTCATCGGATATCACCATGGCTTGGTATTTCTCTAACACTACTGTTAAGGCTTGTAGTTCGCTCTGTGTGTAACACAACCCATCTGGATTGCCTGGAGAGTTTAAAACAACCAGTAAACTTTGATAGTGTTGCGAGGCTTCAGCTAAGGATTTTTCTAGAATATCAGGGGTGATCCGGTAACGCTGTGCAAAGTTGGTTTGCAGCATATATGTAGCATGACCAATTAATTCAGCTTGTGGCGCATAAGAAACCCATGCAGGGGCAGGAATAAGCACAGCAGCATGAGTGTAAGCGCACATTATGGTGTACAGCAACGCTTTTGATCCTGGGGCAATAAATATTTGCTCAGCACAAATTGGTCGTTTTTCAAAAGCGGAATGATACTCTGCCACTTTTGTGCGCAAGGCTTCCAACCCTTGCACCTGAGTGTATTCTTTACGATGAGCATGTTCTATTAGCGCTGCTTTTAGCACAGCTGAAATAGGGAATGGCGATTGGCCAAAACCAAAACGAAATACCTGCCTCCCTTCTTTTTCAAGAGCAGAAGATTGTTCATTCAACAGTAACGTGCTCGAAGGTGAAATTTGACGATACATAACTCAATAATTCCTGTTTCAATTAGACAGAGTCATTTATAGTTCAACTCAACTATCATAGTATAATGAGCAATCACTCATGACTTCAGCACAACTTCAGGCATTTGTTACTGTTGCCCAAGTCAACAGTTTCACTGCTGCAGCTATCATGCTTGGCATTGGTCAATCTGCGGTATCTCATGCGATAAAATCAATAGAAAAGGAATTAGGGGTTACTTTGTTCGTAAGAGGCAAAGCCGACATAATTCTGACTGAGGTGGGTTCTCATATACTCGCCAAAGCACACTCGGTTCTAGGCTTATTTGAGTCGATAAAACAAACGGCCAATGAATCAAAAAACTTGCAACAAGGGGTATTAAAAATAGGCTCATTCGGTCCCTCGTTTTCTGCCCACTTGTTACCTATTATTTTGGCCGAATATCGCGTTCGTTATCCTAATATCAAGGTGTATGTAGAAGAAGGCGAAGATCATCTAGTCAGAGAATGGATCGCGAATAGAAAGGTAGATTTAGGTTGTATAATTTTGCCCGATTTAGAGTTTGATCACATTTATTTAACCACAGATAAACTATCGGTGGTACTGCCAGTCAATCACCCACTAGCTACCAAAACTAAAATAAACATAGACGAATTACGTCCATTCCCCTTTATTTTGACCGAAGGCACAACTGGAAAAATGGTAAAGGAACTGTTTAAACAATCAAAATTTGAGCAAGATGTTGTATACAACAACGTCCAGATAATGAGCATGTTATCTATGGTGTCCTGTGGTGCAGGTGTGTCAATCACAGCAGAGCTAGCTATCCCTAGTGAACTTGAGGGAAAAGCTGGCTCCTACTTGATCAAACCTATGCTTCCAATTGTTAAAAGAGAAATCGGTTTGGCAATGCAAAATTTACAGCATTTATCTCCCGCTGCAGCCGCGTTTGTGAAAACGGCTTCAACCCTTGAAAGAGCAGGTAAGCTGAAACATCAGCACCTATAACTCAAACAAATCAGTGGCTTAACTGGAGCCAAATAAACCATTATACCAATCGCCGTAAGTAATTACCCTCTCAGCGAGAGTTAAAGCAGCTTAATCAAGGCGCGTGAATGTAGGAATAGTGGTGCTCTTTCAAATTCATGCAACGCAGAGTAAGCAGCTTTAAAACTCGTCCTCCGGAAAAGCCCCAGCCGGTTTTGTGCTGCGTTCTCGCCACTTAAAAGGGAAATGCCATTCTTGCGCAGCGACGCCTTGCCCAAAACCGGCTGGGGCTTTCTGAGTGGGTAGTTATTTATGGTGATTAATGGTATGGACCCTCTCCTCCCATAACGGCTTCAAATGAGCCAAGATAGTGGTTGTTAAAATCGACTATCA
>NZ_CAJWCF010000100.1 GCF_913020055.1 uncultured Paraglaciecola sp.
ATATTTGGACAATGATGAAAAGTTCAATAAAAACGGTATGTTTAGTGTTCAACAACAGTTAATACAAACATAGCCTATAAAAATTACTACCTACTATGGTTTGAATCTGAGCATTGAACAAATTTTTTGTGAATTTTTTACGTTTAAAATTTTGGGAGGGAATTCCGTCTAATGGCTAAGCATTAGACGGAAAAAAGTTGGCTATGCTCTGCAAGCCTAAGCCAATTTATATTGAGAGCTTACTTAACCCTTGCATTAGTTGTTCTTTGATTTTTTTACCTTCATCTGTATCGAGATACGCTTTAGCACTACTGACAACTTTACTGATCATTTCTGGACTTAATCCGATGGCTTCAAACTGTTTTTTCAACTCGTTCATCGCTTTTAACGAATCATTGTAATTGGCAGCTTTGTCCATTAACCCACTTAATCCACCTTCTGATGTCATTTTGCTGATATCAGGTACTGAGCCCATTAATGAATCAAGACCAGGTAATGAATCGCTTAATCCGCTGAATTGTTCAGCTGAGATGTTGTCTTTGGCATAGTTAAATATTGATGCTAACCCACCTTCAGCTTGAGATTTATCGATCCCAACTGATTCACTGACTGAGCTAATCATATCTGTTACGTTTGGCATGGCAGGTGATTCAGCTTCCATACCTAACATACTTTTAATCGAGTCTAACCAACCTTCGGCATGGCTTTGCGGTGAAAAGGCGAGGGCAGATAGAACAATCAGTAAATAAGAGGTTTTCATAATTAATTTCAACTTGGTTAGTAAATGGCAGTGCTAACAATAAACCTAAATACAGTATTGCATTAGGTCATTATTATTAACAACAGGTGGTTTAGACTGAAAGAGTCGTTTTGTTGATTTACTCAGAATTCAGGTTACTTAATTAATAAGGCTTCAAAGTCTTTGGCGGTTATGGGTTTAGACATGTAGTAACCTTGATATTTGTTTATTTTCATTTCTTTCAGAATTGATAAATGTTCTTTTTCCTCAATACCTTCAGCAGTCACCGACAGTCCGAGGCTTGATGCCATTGACATGATAGCGGCACACAGGTTTCGAGCTGATGTGTTTGTTTCAATGTCTTTGACAAAACTTCTATCTATTTTAATTGAGCTAAAGTCAGTTTTCTTGAGATAACTTAAACTCGAATAACCCACACCAAAATCATCGATAGCCGTGTCTACTCCAAGCTGAGAAAACTGCAAAATGTTATTTTGAACTAAGCTCAGATCATCAGCAAACACACGCTCTGTGAGTTCAAGCACAATGGAACTGCCAGGTAAATCATACTTTTTTAAGGTTTGGACTAATTCATTAACTAAATCATCATTATTAATCTGTCGATACGAAACGTTAATTGACATTGTTAAATGCGTAAAACCCATTATATGCCATTGTTTAAGCACGTTACATGCTTGGTCGAGTACCCATAGGCCGATTGGAACAATAAGACCGTTATCTTCGCTTAGAGGGATAAATTCATCAGGAGGGATATTGCCCAGTTCTGGATGTTCCCATCGAATAAGTGCTTCCGCACCGCTGATAGCATCATTTTGATCGTAAATTGGTTGAAATACTAACCTTAGTTCATCCCGTTCAACGGCGTAATTGAGTTCACTGCCTAGCTTAACTATGCGTTTTATGCTGTCGTCGTGCACAACGTTGTAAAATTGATATGACCCTGTAGCCAGAGATTTCGCTTTATACATAGCTGTATCTGCTTTTCTAAGTAGCTCGTTTACTTCCTCGCTATCTTTTGGAAACTGCGAAACGCCTACACTTGAGCCAATGAAATACTCATTTTCGCCAAACATAATGGGATGGCTAATTCGGTTTTGTAGCGTTTCTATTAACCTAATGATTTGCTTTTCGTCTGTCACATCATTCAATAGTAAAACAAATTCATCGCCACCAAATCTTGCTACTACGTCACTTTTTGGAACAACCTTCTTAATACGTTTAGCCACTTCAATTAAAACTGCATCGCCAGCTTCATGACCCTTGATATCATTTACATTCTTAAATTTATCTAGGTCAATGAAGACAATAGAAAATTTGCGTCCTTGTAATTGACCCTTCTCGACCATTTCACCCATGCGTTGCTGAATAAATAAACGATTTGGAAGTTTGGTTAAGTAGTCATAATGGGCTAAATAGGATAATTCCGATTCATGATTTTTACGCTCGCTAATGTCTTCAATCGTTAAAAGGATATGTTGTTCATTATTTTCATCAGCCACTCTTAACGATGAGTATTCTAGCCACAAAGCATGTCCATCGTTCGAAGTGATAAGGATTTCTTTACCATTGATGTCATCTAAACTGTCATAAGAAAATGTTTTGCTTGTCTGACATATTTCCCCAATATGTGAATCTAGTAAGGCATCCTTTTTGTAACCAAAGGTTTTGTGCGCTTTGGCGTTAGCCCGTTCTATATTGCCTTTAACATCGACTAAAATAACACTCTGAACGTTTGAATTAAAAACCCCCATAAATAAATTACTTTCAAAACAGGCAAGGCTGAGTGCTTTATTTATGTCCAACATTTTATCGTTTAAAACAAAATAATAAATCAGCATAATCAAACTAAAAATAGTCAGACACATAAGCCGAGTCATTAAGGTATAACCCATGCTTCCTTCATAAGGTAAAGCGTCTAAATTTTCGGGGAAAACAGCATAAAAAATGGTACCTAAAACGCACATCAGCCAGAAAAACAACTGACCTCTCCAGCCCATTGTACCGCCCGCGAGTATAGGTATGATAAAAATCCATGCAAAGTGAACTGTGTCAATTCCGCCGGCAAAAGTTACGTTAACTAAATGGATTACAAGTATGCAAAATAACATGATGCTTGCGCTAAGAGGGACGTTTTTGCTTCGATAAAGCAAAAACATATTACCTATGATAATGGAGACACCAATGGCTTGAAACGCCACTACCCAATTAGCCATTACAGCGTAGAAGTCTTTAAAGGTTAGCCCCAGCACGATGATGTAAATGACGCTGGTTATGTTAACAATGGATAATAATCCGGATGAATCGGCATCAAGAAAAAAGTTCTTAAGTTTTGACTTACTACTGCTTATAACAGTACTGCCTATCATCTGTTATTCACCCATATTGATTGAATTCTGATGTGTATTGTGACGTTAGCTATAATTATCAGTTTTACAGAAAAACTCTATATTGCCAATAAATAGCAGATTAGTATCTATCATATGCTTAAATAAAAATCTGTCTAGGAATCAAATGCTTCTTACACCTTTTGGTCGATTCTTTGAGTCATGTTTTAAGTAGCTAAGACGTTCTTTTAAATCACATGAACTTGTTACTTTTGAATTGTCACTTGGTCACCTACTTTTACTCGTCCGTCACTTATCACTCGGCAGCAAACACCTCCTCGCCAATCGGGGGTTAGAGCTTGGGTTAACCCTTGATGTTGTGCATCCATTCTTGGACAAGGATCAGTTTCCCGAGTAATCAATAAAATCAGCTGACCAATCTTGATTTGTTGACCGACCATACTGGGATCAAAACTAACGCCTTCAACCAACAAGTTTGCACGCCTGACCGTCCAAGGCAGTGTTGCCTTCACTTCGTCACAGGCAAGTTGCCATTGTTCAATACTGAGCACAGTAACCTGACGTTTGCCCGGTTTACCTCTAAAGTCATGTTCTACCCCTGCTACTTTACTCACCATAGTCTCGGCTTTAGTTTGCATGGGTGCTCTAGATTTTGGGCGAAATGCGATATCCAATAATTGCATACTGACTTCCTTTTAGGCGTTAATGTTATCGAGTTGCACAACTTTAGCTTGGATGTACTTGAGTCTTAGCCCTAAGGTTACAGCCGCGGTGCTTAAACCACATATAAAACCAATCCAAAAACCCGCAGCTGCCATTTTCGGTACAATCCAATCGGTTAACCCTAAAACACAGCCTATTGTCATGCCCACCACCCAATAAGATACAAAACTTAAATAAAACATAGCTGTCGTGTCTTTATAACCTCTAAGAGCAGTCCCCGATATGACCTGTATCGCATCTGAAAACTGAAACATTGCGGCAAATAATAACAGGCTAGATGCCAACTCAATCACAGGTGGATCGATGCTATATAACTTAGCAATGAACTCACTGCCTATTACCGTTAATGTGGCGGTGAAAACAGCAATACTGATACCCAAAAAGAAGGCACATTTAGTAGCAATTTTTGCTTGTTCAGGATTTTGTTCTCCCAGCAAATGCCCAATACGAATACTGGTAGCCATACCGATGCTTAATGGGATCATAAACATCAGTGCAGAAAAGTTCAGTGCAACCTGATGCGACGCCACCACTATTGCTCCAAAAGGCGCTAATAAAATAGCCACCGCGGCAAACAATGTGACCTCGAAAAGTATGGTCATGGCAATAGGTAAACCCAGTTTCATACATTCCATCATGTCTTGATAATGAGGACGATATAATTTGAGATACAAGTTATACCTAGCCAACTTTTCGGATTTAAATGTATATAACCAAGTAGCAAGGAACATCGCAACAAAAACTAACGCGGTAGCTACACCACAACCCGCACCACCCATTTCTGGCAAACCAAGCTTGCCGTAAATTAGCACATAGTTAGCCGGTATATTGACGAATAAACCTATGCCCATAATTAACATGCTTGGTTTGGTAATTGACAGCCCCTCACAATAATTTCGAAGCACTTGATACAAAGCAAAAGCGGGCATGGAATACAAAATATAGTGAATGTAATCGATGGTAATTCGACGCAGTTCCTCTTCCATTTGGATGTATTTCATCACAGGTTCAAAGGCAAAACCAAACAACACCGCAAGGATAGAAAAAGCTAAGGCTAGCCACACCATTTGATGCGTATAGTTAGCCACTTTATCAATTTGTTTTGAGCCATTAAAACGTGAAATAATGGGGGGTAGGGCAAGGGTGATCCCCTGAATAAACACAATGATCGGCAAGGTAAAGCCAAACCCTATGGCGACGGCGGCCATATCGGTAGCTGAATAACGACCTGCCATAATTGTATCTGACACACCCATCAAGGTTTGCGTAATTTGCGCTACCAGTAAAGGCCATGCCAAATGACAAATCGTTTTTAATTCTTTTTTAAATGCCAAAACTGGTCTCTTTTATAAAAGCAGCTCCGAGTTATTAGCTTCGAGCCGCGAGCTTAAAGAAAAGTGTTAAAAGATTACGTTTGTTGGCAATCACACTTTACTTTTTATTTAGTCTTATATCATTTCCTGCGTAGCTCGTAGCTCGTAGCTCGTAGCTCGTAGCTCGTAGCTTAAAACGGCTGTATATTTACGTTTTCACCCACTTGAACATCCCCTATATCCTGCTCTAGTGCCATATAACAATTAGCATTAGCGATTGAACTCATGATCCCAGAACCCTGTTTACCATTGGGTTTTACCCATAACTCACCACTTTCGTCACGATAAAAGATACCTCTTTGGTAATCTGCTCGTCCTGGTCGTTTCTTTATAATACCGGCAGCCTTGGCAATAAAATGTGGTGTGGGTGACAATGTTTGACCGCTTAATGTTTGCAATATGGGCGTGACTAGCTGCTCAAATGTCACATATGACGATACGGGATTACCCGGTAACCCGCAAAACCAAGCCTGCTTTAATTGACCAAAAGCAAAAGGTTTTCCGGGTTTAATCGCTACTTTCCAAAAGTTAATATTACCGAGTTCTGCTAAAACTTCTTTGACGTAGTCTGCTTCGCCTACTGACACGCCACCACACGAAAGGACTAAGTCACATTCATTGTCGGCTTGGACAAATGCGGCTCGTAAGCTAGATTTGTCATCTTTGATTATACCCATATCAATAACCTCCACTGGGAAGTCTGATAACAAGCCATTGAGGGCGAATCGGTTACTTTCATAAATCGCACCCGGTACTAAATCTTGACCGGGTGGAGTTAATTCATCTCCAGTGGCAATTAGGCCAATTTTTAATTTACGCGTTACCCTAACGTGATCAACACCCACCGATGCAATCAACGCGAGATGAGACGCCTTAAGTTTTGTGCCAGAGGCGACGACTACTTGTCCGCGCTGAATATCTTCGCCGGCTTTGCGTACACTATTGCCTTTTTCAGGGATTTGATTGAATACAATATTGTCGCCATCGACCGTTGTATTTTCCTGCATGATAACCGCATCAGCACCTTCAGGAATAATCGCACCAGTCATGATCCTAATACATTGCCCAGCTAATAAGGTTTTATTGAACGGTTGACCTGCCAAAGCTCCACCGACCATTTTCAACTTATTGTGCTGGGATAACGATTGATGATCCATCGCATAACCATCCATTGCTGAATTATCTGCTGGAGGCACATCAATGCTTGAAATAACATCTGCAGCTAAGACTCTACCAAGTGCATTTTGAAGAGGTAAATCGTTGTTATCTTCTATTGGCTTGATATGGGCAAACATCTTGGCAATCGCTTCTTTTATCGGTAAAAGCGCGGAACCATTTGGGTTGGGACTGTCACAGGTTTGGATCATTGACTTTAATACTGCCTTTAGAATATTGGATAATTGAATGCTGAAATAGACTGAGCTAACTATCTCAAAAAAGCATCATAACCGATACCGCGAGTCATGCTATTTCTGTCTTTGTTAGCTGAAAACCACCAAAATAAACGGTACTCTACTTAGATCAATACCGTTTCAATTGTCATAATTTCTCGATTTTGTAACCACTGGCTTTTAGTGTTGCCAACACGCTATCAGGTCCTGAAAGATGTAATGCGCCAACCAAGATAAACTCAATGGGTTTGTCATTTAGCATCTCGATTATTTTAGGTACCCAGTTGTTGTTACGTGTGACCAACAAATCTTGATAAATTTGAGGATAATCATCTTTAAAAGGTGTGATCCCCACCTGTTCCATTCCTAACATATCTCCTGCAAGCCAGGTTGAATGTAACTGACCAAACATCTCTGGCATATTATTAATATCCTTTAAGGTGTATTCGATCATGGCATTGGGATCGCCACCGCCTAAGTTAGCCAAAAAGGCTAATTGTTCGTCAGGTGTTTCTAACCAACCTTGTTCTTTTTCTTGGGCGTTAGCCATTTTTGAAAAAAACAAATCTACACCTTCACGGGTATACCCCATCGCTTTCAGCTCGATAAAAGTCAGGGTAATGGAGAGTAAATTAGGCTTGTAAGAGGCAAATGCCTGCATAGGTATTTGTCGTGATGACAAATGTATAGCAAGTGCTTGATAGGTCTCAGGCTGCAATACGTTATTGATTGTAGTGCCATCGTTGTACATCATAAGACTCATCATTTTTTGAGTAAACTCTGGCGTGCTCACTGCATGCATGTCTGTTTCAAAAATTACTTTATCCGAGGCGTTGAAGGCCAAATCATATTCTTTTGCCAAAGGGTAATCTTTTGGGGTTAGAACATGCATAGTGCCACCAATAAAAAGACTATGTTGCCCATTCGATACCTTCCAAACCGATGCTGCTTGCAGGCTAAAAGTTAATATTAGGCTGGTGCTGAGTGCGAGTGCTCTTATCAATATCATTTTGTAACTACATCCTTTCATTGTGTATAGGGAAAGCCGCTGAAGAATAGCCTTGCATGGGTGTTTAACGCAACAAGACTAAGATTTTTCATGCTGCCCCAACTTGGTGCTATTGCATTATATAGGAGCATGTTTTCAAGTGTTTATAGAATAAATCATTCCTAACTACATGAATTATATGATGATAATAGTTGGCACTATTTCTGTATTAAGTAACTCAACAATGTCAATTGTGACCAAATTTTAACTCGTTTTATATACAAAAATGTATGCAAGATGATTTGGCAAAGAAGCCCACACGTTCCTGAACTGGAATGGTGGGCTTTTTTTTGCGCATAAGATAATCAAAGGTGGCTCATGTCGAACTTAATTAATGTACACAGCGGGAATAACATGCGGATAGTAGTAGTAGGCAATGGCATGGTGGGGCATCATTTTGTTGACCAACTGATACAAGAAAATATTGCAGACACAAACACACAGTTAGATATTGTAGTGTTGTCTGCAGAGCCGAGGCTTGCTTACGACCGTGTACATTTATCCGAATATTTTTCTGGTAAAACAGCTGATGAGTTAGCGTTGACCACGCCAGAATATTATCACGAGCACAATGTTAAGTTTGCTTTGAACGCCAAGGTTGTCAATATCGATAAGTTGGCTAAATCGGTCACAACCGAAGCTGGAGAGGTGTTTGCGTACGACAAACTTGTATTGTCAACGGGCTCGTTTCCTTTTGTTCCACCAATCCCTGGCAACGATCAACCCCACTGTTTGGTATACCGTACGATAGAAGACCTAGAAAATATCAGTGCGTCATCTGCCGTTAGTAAAGTAGGTGTGGTCGTAGGCGGTGGCCTATTAGGTTTAGAAGCCGCTAATGCATTAAAAGAAGCAGGTTTACAAACCCATGTGGTTGAATTTGCCCCACAGTTAATGGCAGTGCAAGTCGATAACGGGGGTGGTCGAGTATTACGCAGTAAAATCGAATCTCTAGGTGTACAAGTTCATACCCAAAAAGCCACACAAAGCATTGAAGCCGGTGAAACCTGTCGCTATAAAATGTGTTTTGCCGATGGTGAAGTATTAGAAACCGACATGATCTTATTCTCGGCGGGTATTCGCCCACAAGACGCCTTAGCCCGAGAGTTTGACATTGCCATAGGTGAGCGTGGTGGCATTGTGGTCAACGATCAATGTTTAACCAGTGAGCCTGATATCTACGCTATTGGTGAATGTGCACTATGGAACAATTTTATCTTTGGTTTGGTTGCACCCGGTTACACCATGGCCAGAGCGGCCGCTAGCCATATTATTGGTGGCGATGTGGCTTTTCAAGGTGCTGACATGAGCACTAAACTAAAACTCATGGGGGTGGAAGTAGGCTCAATTGGTGATGCCCATGCCAGAACCGACGGGGCGTTATGCTATACCTACGAAAATCAACCATTAGAAGTCTACAAAAAAATTGTGGTCGACTCCCAACAGAAAAAATTACTCGGCGCTGTGCTCATAGGAGACACCAGTGACTATGACACCTTACTGCAATATGCATTAAACGATATCGAGTTACCCGAACACCCTGAAAGCCTTATTTTACCAGCCGGTGAAGGTGCCGCACCTGGACTAGGAGCTGATGCCTTACCCGATACTGCGACTATTTGTTCATGTCACAACGTATCAAAAGGCGACATTATTCAGGCTTTTGATACCGGCAGCTGTAACTTAGCAGACATTAAAGCCTGTACTAAAGCCAGCAGTGGTTGTGGCGGATGTACAGCACTGCTTAAAACGGTAGTAGACAGCGAATTAACTAAACGTGGTGTGGAAGTCAAAAAAGACATTTGTGAACATTTTGCCTATTCAAGGCAAGAAATGTTTCACCTCGTCAAAGTGGGGGGTATCAAAACCTTTGATGAATTATTAGAAAAGCATGGTAAAGGTTTGGGTTGTGAAATTTGTAAACCCGTCAGTGCATCGATTTTAGCCTCTGTATGGAATGATTTTATACTCAAGCCCGACCATGTTAGTTTGCAAGACACTAACGATACATACCTAGGTAATATGCAAAAAGACGGCACCTATTCCGTCATACCACGTATTGCTGGTGGTGAAATCACTCCAGAAAAACTGATTGTATTAGGCCAAGTCGCTAAAGATTATAAGTTGTATACCAAGATCACTGGTGGACAGCGTATTGATTTATTTGGCGCCCGTGTTGAACAACTTCCCGCTATTTGGCAAACCCTTATCGAAGCGGGGTTTGAAACCGGCCATGCCTACGCTAAGGCGCTAAGAACGGTAAAATCCTGTGTAGGCAGTACTTGGTGTCGTTATGGTGTGCAAGACTCCGTAGGCCAAGCCATCGATTTGGAAAATCGTTACAAAGGTTTACGCGCACCTCACAAAATAAAATTTGCGGTGTCAGGGTGTACCCGAGAATGCGCAGAGGCACAAAGCAAAGATATTGGGGTGATTGCCACTGAAAACGGCTGGAACTTATATGTCTGTGGTAACGGTGGTATGAAACCACGGCATGGCGATTTGTTTGCAACCGACTTAGACACTGAAACCTTGGTTAAATACATTGACAGAGTACTGATGTTTTACGTAAGAACGGGCGATCGTTTGCAACGTACTTCGGTATGGATGGAAAACCTTGAGGGCGGTTTAGCCTATTTGCAACAAGTGGTGATTGAAGACTCGCTAGGTTTAGGTGAAGAGCTTGAAGCGCAGATGCAAAACGTGGTTGATACCTACCAGTGTGAGTGGAAAACCGCGATTGAAAGCGAACAATCTCGTAAACGTTTCCGTCAGTTTGTTAACAGTGATAAATCTGATCTAAACATTGTGTTTGTGGAAGAGCGTGAACAAATTCGCCCTGCAACTGAATCAGAAAAACAGCAATTTAGCCAAGCGCAAGTCAGTGAAGAAAAAGACACTGAACTTGCCACAGAATTAGTTTAAGGAGACAAATCATGAGTACACAAGATAAATGGATAACAGTTTGTAGTGACACTGATTTAGTCACTAACTCTGGTGTATGCGCTTTATTAAATGAGCAGCAAATTGCTTTGTTCAAGATTAAAAGCGCCAACAGTGAACAGGTTTTTGCAGTGAGTAACTGGGATCCTATTGGCAAAGCCAATGTATTATATAGAGGGTTATTAGGCTCGGTGGAAAAGGTAAATGTCATCATTTCACCACTTTATAAACAGCGCTATTGCTTAGTGTCAGGTCTATGCCTTGATGACGAAGCGATTAAATTGGTTGTCTACCCAGTGCGTATCGAACAAAACCAAGTACAGTTGCAGTTGGTTGACTAGTTGATGCCCTCTAGCCATCCCAAACAAACGTCACTCCCATGTAGTGCACCTTCTATGCTGAGCACAACTTGTCCCTATTGCGGAGTGGGTTGTGGTGTAGAGGTGCAAATTAGCGCGGATAAGAAATTAACAGACCTTAAAGGCAGTAGCGATCATCCGGCTAACTTTGGTCGTTTGTGTGTTAAGGGCAACAAACTACTCGAAACCAACTCAGCATCAGGCCGCTTACTCAGCCCCATGATTGCAGGTAAAAAAGCCAGTTGGGATGAGGCGATTGAACAAGTCGCCAGTCAATTTAATCAAATCATTGCACAGCATGGCCCTGATTCGGTGGCGTTTTATGTGTCAGGTCAGCTGCTGACTGAAGATTATTACGTGGCCAATAAATTAATGAAAGGTTATATCGGCAGTGCCAATATCGATACCAATTCGAGATTATGTATGTCGTCTGCAGTGGCCGCCTACAAACGAGCGTTTGGTGCCGATGCCGTGCCATGTTGTTACGAAGATTTAGAACAAACCGAATTACTGATCTTAGTGGGCTCAAACGCTGCTTGGACACACCCTGTATTATTTCAGCGTATCGAAAGAGCCAAAAAACTTAACCCTGATATGCAAGTGGTGACAATCGATCCACGCAAAACTGCCACATCTGAGTTGGCAGATCTTCATTTAGCGATTAAACCCGGTACCGATGTTGTTTTGTTTAATGGTTTATTGGCTTATTTAGCTAGCCACGATGCGTTAAACACCAATTACATTACTGCCAATACCCAGGGTTTTGAGCAAGTGCTGAGTCATTGTGAGTTATGGACCCTGAGTAAAGTCGCTCTTCAATGTGACATTAGTGAACAAGTGTTGCTGAGTTTTTATCAATTATTTGCACAAACCGATAAAGTGGTCACTGCTTATTGTATGGGCGTGAATCAATCTTCCTCTGGTACCGATAAAGCGAACAGCATCATCAACAGCCATTTAGCCACAGGCAAAATTGGCCGAGAAGGCTGTGGACCTTTTTCGTTAACGGGTCAACCGAATGCAATGGGTGGCCGCGAAGTGGGTGGCTTAGCTAATATGTTGGCTTGCCATATGGACATCGACAACCCTCAACATCGTCAAACAGTACAAAGTTATTGGCAGTCTCCTACTATCGCAACCGAGCAGGGACTAAAAGCAGTCGATTTGTTTGACAATATCAACAGCGGCAAAGTCAAAGCTGTGTGGATCATAGCGACAAACCCTATGGTGAGTATGCCCAACCGACAAAAAATTGCTGAGGCATTAAAAAAGTGTGAGTTGGTAGTGGTGTCTGATTGTGTGGCTAAAAACGATACCCTAGATTTTGCTCATATTGCATTACCTGCAACTGGATGGTCAGAAAAAGACGGCACAGTCACCAATTCCGAACGGCGTATTTCTCGTCAGCGCGGTTTATTACCTGCCAGTGGCGAGGCGAAACACGATTGGCAGATCATATGTGACGTCGCCAAAGCCATGGGTTTTGCAAAGGGCTTTAACTTTGATTCACCCAGCCAAATATTTGCCGAATACACAGGGTTAACGCAGGCAGACAATCATGGTAGCCGTGATCTAGACCTGTCTAGTTTGTGCGATTTAACAGAAACTCAATATAACCGTTTAAAACCGGTGCAATGGCCAGTTAATCAGTCTGCCCCTTATGGTACAAAACGTTTGTTCACAGACGGGCAATTCTATACCAAAAGCGGCAAAGCACAGTTTGTACTCACCAAATTTTCAGCACCAGAACAGCAGACCAATAGTGATTTTCCTTTTGTATTGAACAGCGGCCGAGTGCGCGACCAGTGGCATACCATGACCCGTACGGGTAAAACGTCTGAATTAACCTCACACGTTAGCCGTCCGTATTTGGCTATGCATTCAAAAGATGCTGCAAGTTTAGATTTAAAACATGATGATTTAGTTAGCCTAAGTGCTGAACATGTTGTCGCTGAGACACCCCCAGTGTTGTTGCCTGTAGTCATTGACGACAATCAACGATGCGGAGAAGTGTTTGCGCCTATTCATTGGAGTGCTAGCAATGCATCCAGTGCCAATATTACGATGCTTTATACCGATGCAAACGACAAACTATCTGGCCAACCTGAGCTGAAACACGCTGCGATTAAACTGCAAAAGGTGAATTATCAACATTATGGTCAACTGTTTATCCAGCAAGATCTTAATGTCGAGTTATTAAGGCAGTATTTTGATTATTTTGTCACTTGCCCAGTAGAGAAAGGTCAACGGGTGTTTTTTGCTACTGACCAAGAGCCAGCAAACATTAAACACGACTTGCAGTTACAGCTGCCGTTGTACGATGAATGGATCAATACCGCAGGCCCACACTTAAACAGTACCTGCGCCATGCGCCAAGGTGTGATGTCGTTAGTCATGTTTATCTCACCGAATAACATGGAGGTAGACGCTAGTTGGATCAATAGTGTGCTCAACAGCGACAATGTCACCGCTGAACAATTACACGGTGTGTTAAACAAACAACCTGATGCACAGTTTACCCAAGGTAAATTGGTCTGTAGTTGTTTTAAAGTGGGCGAAAATAGCATTGTCGACGCCATCAAATCGGGCTGTGACTCAGTAGACAGTTTAGGTCGCACACTACAATGCGGTACCAACTGTGGTTCGTGTAAATCTGAACTCAGTCAAATGGTTAAACAACATGCCGTCAAAAAACTGAATATTGAACAAGATCAGTTAATCGCCTTGGAGGCCTTATCATGAGTACAGAAAAAATGTTGTTGCCTTGGGGCGTTTCTGCACTACAACAGTTGTTTTCACGGGTTAAAATCAATTCAAATCAGCTAGTGCCCAATTGGTTAAACCAATATTTCCCTGGTCAGCAGCGTATTCAACCGCACAAACGAGCTGACAAAGGCCATGTGTATTTAATTGGTGCAGGGCCAGGTGATGCAGAATTATTAACCTTAAAAGCCCATCGGTTAATTCAACAAGCCGATGTTGTGATGTACGACTGGTTGGTTAACCCCGACATTATCAATATGATCCCAAGTCATGTTGAACGGGTGTTTGTCGGTAAAAAGTGCGGCCAGCACAGTATGCAACAAGCCGATATTTGTCAGTTAATGCTAGACGTGGCATTAACCGGTAAAAACATCGTACGTTTAAAAGGCGGTGACCCCGCTATATTTGCCCGAGCCGCTGAAGAGTGTGAAATTTTAGCTAAGCATCAAATCGACTTTGCCATAGTGCCGGGTATTACTGCTGCTTCTGGCGCATCGGCCTATGCGGGTATTCCGCTTACACACCGAGAATGCGCGCAATCAGTGCGTTTTATTACCGCGCACTTAAAATCAGCCAGCGACGAACCAAATTGGCAAGCGCTGGTGGCTGGAGCCAGTGCGTCTCACTCTGCCAACAATGGCGAAACCTTAGTGTTTTACATGGGGCTTAAACGCATCGATACTATTATGCAGCGTCTCGAAACCCACGGGTTGCCTGCAAGTACACCGGTTGCCGTGATTGACCAAGCGTCGACAACACAACAACAAGTATGTGTAGGCACATTACAGAATATCGCCCAACGCGTGACCGAGCAAAATTTTCAAGGCCCAGCTGTGACCATAGTAGGTGAGGTGGTGAATAAACGTCACGAGGTCAACTTGTCGTTGTTGTCTCAATCAGTCAATGCATTGAGCGTTGGCACTTAACTAACGCCAACGTAAGGCCTAACTAATACGATTTTACGCTGATAGGTTTTGTTTAATTGGCCAGTCAATTCAAGGTAGAATATCCAATACAGTAGATCAGAATTTCAAACCATGACAGACACCCCAACAGACTTTAAAGACTTTATTCGCATTATTGGCCGAGGCCAAAGGGCAGGGCGCACACTGACTCAACAAGAAGCTTATCAAGCCATGAGTATGTTAATTAATGGCCAAGCCACTGCGGAACAAAAAGGGGCGTTTTTAATGTTGCTGCGGGTCAGAGAAGAAACCGCAGAAGAGCTAGCCGGTTTTAGTCAGGCGTTTCGCGCTTATACGCCGACTAACCTAACTGCACTTACCGTTGATTTAGACATGGGCTGTTACGCGGGTAAACGCAGGCATCTACCTTGGTTTTTGTTGGCCGTTTTGTTACTTGCACAAAGTGGTAAACGCATATTTTTGCATGGCACCCACGAGCCTGATTCAAAACGTTTGTATTTAAAAGAAGTCTTACCCCAATTAGGTTTTGATATCGCCCAAAACCCAGCCGAAGCTGACGTTGCCTTAGACACGTTCGGTTTTGCCTATATGGACTTAAAACAGATAAACCCGCAACTCGACGATATTATTCAGTTGCGCGAACAATTTGGTTTACGCTCGTGCGCCAACACCTTAGCCAGAATGTTAAACCCGTCAAATGCAAGCCACAGCCTACAAGGTATATTTCATCGTCTGGTAGATGAAAAACACCGTAAAACCGCCGCCTTGTTGAAGGATCAAAATGTACTGTGTTTTAGAGGCGAGGGCGGCGAAATTGAATTTAATCCACTGCGTGATGTGACCTTACATATTAGTCGAAGTGCAAAACAAGAATGTACTGATGTGAATGCCACCTGTGAAACCTTTATCACCAAACCACAAGCATTAGACGCCAAACAACTGATCGATGTTTGGACTGGTTTAGCAGACGATACTTACGCAAACCATGCGGTGGTGGGCACTTTAAGTGTGATGTTAGTACTAGTGAATAAACTTGAATGGGCACAGGCCTATCAACAAGCAGAAGTTATGTGGCAAGGGCGTGATAAAACGTGGCCTGTTGCGTTGCCAGATGCGGGGGCACAAAGCACACCTTTTGATACTACTGGTAAACATTACGCGCACTAAAGCCTAGACAACGGACTGACTACTGAGTTACCACCTCGCTGCAAAATATGCGTATAGATTTGAGTGGTGCGTAAATCAGCGTGACCTAATTGATCTTGCACTGTTCGAATATCGGCACCTGATTGGAGTAAGTGGGTGGCGAATGAGTGGCGTAGGGTGTGTGGGGTGACGTGTTTGTCAATATGGGCTTTTTTTGCGGCAAAACGAATTGCTTTTTGCACGGTGGATTCATCAATATGATGACGTCTTAATGGTTGATCCTCTGGATCTTTCGACAATTGCCGAGACGCAAACAGGTATTGCCATTGTAGTGAACGATTGGCCTTTTTAAATTTTAGCCTTAGACGATGGGGTAAATACACACCACTGTATTCGGGGTTTGACAAATCTGCATCCAAATATTGTTTGACTACAACAATTTGTTGTCGAAGAGAAGGAACAAGCTCATCAGCCAGAGTGACCACCCGATGTTTGCCTCCTTTACCATTCCAAATTCGAATAGATTTAAAGTCAAAATCGATATCTTGGACTCTCAATCTTATACATTCCATTAAACGCAAACCGCTAGCATACAAAATACATACGGCTAGTTTCTGTTGTACATTGACGACTGCTAATAACCTACGCATTTCATCTGTGGTCAACACCACGGGTAGTTTTTGCTGACGCGTACTTTTAACAAAGTTGAGCTTCAAATTTAAAGGCTGATGAATAATATCTCGATACAAAAAAGCTAAGGCATTCAATGCAGACTTTTGTGTCGCTGCCGCTACATCAAGCTCTAACACCAAGTGTGAAAGAAAGGCTTCTACCTCTTTATCGTGCATTAGATTAGGGTGTTTTTTCTGATGGAAATGGATGTAACTACTGATCCATTTTAAGTAAGCTTCAATAGTACGTTTCGCATAACGTAACTTAAACATCTCATCTTTTATCATATTCAAAAACATTGATTTAGGCATAAAAGTTTCCTTACTTTTAATATGTATGTATATACAGTTATAGTAAAACTTCCGGATAACAGCAAGATCTAGGAAAAAGTCCGTGTTTCCACAATCACTTATTTACGAAAAGGTAATAAAGTTAACCTGTACAAGGGGTTAGTGGCTGTGGTAGAAATAGGTAATGTAGAAAGCCGGAAAAGTTCCGTGTTTAAACACGGAACTTTTCCGGCTATTAATATTGTTATACGTAAAGGAGAGTTGGTAGATGGAGTTAAATTCAATAGAAGATGTCAAAGCCCTCAATGAATATAAAAAGATGGAGCAAATTCAAAAAATCGAAAAAAAGTTTCATCGACTTGGTTTCGTGCCATACATGACTTTGGGTGCGCTAACGCTTTATTATATTTTTACTGTCTGGTTAGATGGTGGTAGTTGGTCAAATATGCACTTCATGTTTATCGCATCATCGATGGCGAGTATAGGCTATTCAAATGTTGAACGTACCGATTTATTAAAACAACTAATAGAATTAAAGTACGGTAGATAATTACGTATAACAAACAAATCATGGCCGACGCGCAAACAGCGCGCGCCGCATATTCGAAGCGTTAGCTTTTAATCGGAGACATCGGAACTAATGGGAAGTATTGAGTTTTTAGTTATAGTCCTAAATTTAGTAATTGTATTTGTGGCGTACCTGTCTGTTTACCCGAAACTGGCAGGGAATAGCTTCAATCGAATATCGTTTTATGACATTTTTGCTTCTGGGCTGGCACTTGTAATTGTCGGTTCAAAATATTGGGGCACAGGCCAAGAATTTAGCTTGATATTTGGTCAAGTAAATTGGTTTTGGTTTACATTGATTACTTACGCACTGATCGAAATTCCTGTAATGCTTTGGTATTTCAGGAAAAACAAAGTAGAAGTCAAAATAAAAAGCTAACAAACAAAGGCACTCAGACGCGCAAAAAGCGCGCGCTGGTGCTTAGAAGCGTTATACCCCTATATGAAAATTCGAAGATGCATTTATATCAAAGTATACAAAGGGTACTTCGTTACTCGCCTTCAGG
>NZ_CAJWCF010000101.1 GCF_913020055.1 uncultured Paraglaciecola sp.
AGATTTAGCAAAAGATGACGAGATATTTGATATTGGAACAAAGACTTTGGAGCACTATTCAAAAATTGTTTCAAGCGTTAGTTATGACCGTATTAATAATACTTATGGTGGAAACGACGAGCTCAAGCGTGAGGACTTTTCTTCTTACTTTGAAGCGATCCTTTGTAATGATGTGATAAATGCAAGCGATGCCAGAAATGATCCCGTAACCGCATGTTTTAAAGATCTCTACTTTAAACCTAATAATATTTATTCGTTACTCGACTTTATTCTGCACAACGATTTTAAACCTGTTGGGGTTATATGCTGTGAAAGTGTCGGAAAAATTTGTCAATGGACTGAAGATGATGTGAAATCATTACGGCGAATTGCTAACGCTAGTTCACTGTATTTTAATTTAGACACTAAGTCCTGAATCTAGCTAAATTTGTTTTGTCTAAACAGGAAATGACTATTAGGTAATACAACGTCAGGATTACCTTTTAGTTTTGATTTTTAAAAGAGGACTCGGCTTGATTACCATTTTTTAAATCAAATCCTTGTTTACCCAGCCAGTTTAAGCCTTCAGCTAGACTTTCAACCAAAATTATCTCATTCTTTTTCAAATTATTGCCTAAGTATTTCTCTAGCGCGAATTTCTTAATTTCCACATATTCAGTGCCCAGAACAAAGGCTAAATGAGTTCGCCCATTCTTTCTTACCCAGTCTTCTAACTCGATTAGTGATGGGGTAACGTCTGTTGAGCCCAATTCCCATTGACTAAGATCCACTAAATTAGCCCAGGGGGCTCCCTTTAATGTTTGTACCATTAATTTGACTTGCTCTAAAACACTATGGGTATCGTCTTTATTGATTGTGCCAGTAACAGTGGTGACAAGGATATTGCCGTTCCAGGTGGTATCGTAAGAGCTTTGCTTTTTCATAATTCTCCAATAGTCCACAATAAATACATTTTCATTATTGGCACTATTTCGTATTCAAGACCTATTTCGGTCTCTGCTACGTAAATTTAAGTGTATGAAGAATTAATGCTTTACGTTTAATAAATCGGTTTATTTATAGAAGATTTGAAATTTAGTTGTGTTTTGCCATTAGGTCAAATTTACTTCTAACGTTGATAGCTTGACTTATTGCCTTGCAAAATAAGCGGAATATTTACGACTTTTAAATTTAGTTTTGATCGTTGGGACATTGCAGTAGGTAATCAAGATTAGCGTCAATCGTGATATCATTCTGCATCTTATTTGCACCTGTCATTGAACATAGGTGTATTTCTTAATTGTGTTTAGAAAGGTCTTATTAGTTTGGAAAAGTTGTTAGCACCCATCGCAGATTTTTTACTGTGTGAAACCCCGCAAAGCTGGATTGATGAGGCTATCAAGCCGGAAAATTTACCAACACTGCTGATTGATCACGCTAATTGTGAGCTCAAAGCAGCGCAAACCGCTATGTTGCTTTTACGTCGTTATGCGGTAGATAAACCAAGTAGTGATGCATTACTTGCATGGTTAAAGCCTTACGAAGATTTTGTTTATCGAAAAGTGGGTAATGGTGACTTCAGTAATTACATCAACCTATCAAAAAAATTGATGAGTAAGTCTGACTTTGAACATGGTGACGAATTGATCAGTAAAATGGTGTTATTGATCAAGGAAGAATTACATCATTTTCAGCAGGTGTGGGAAATTATGCAGAGCAGGGGAGTGACCTACGATAACTTAACGGCATCTCGTTACGCCAGAGGCATGATGAAAGGTGTGCGCACGCATGAGCCGGCCAAACTGAGTGATACGCTAATATGTGGTGCTTATATAGAAGCACGCTCTTGTGAACGTTTTGCTAAGTTGGCACCATATTTAGATGCTGAGCTAGAAAAATTCTATGTCTCGTTGCTGCGTAGCGAAGCCAGACACTTTCAAGACTATTTGTCTCTAGCTACTAAAATCAGCGCGACTAACATTGATGAAAGAGTGACGTTTTTTGGTGAGAAAGAAGCCCAACTTATTCAATTGCCAGATACTGAGTTTCGCTTTCATAGTGGCTTGCCTCAGCTCTAAGTTAGGCTTACCTTAAAATATCTAACGAATCGGTGTTATGCGTATGTTTGTGCCTATTGAAATATCATCTAAGACTAAGTTGGGATTCCAAGACATTAACTCTGGTGTCGTCACTCCGTAGCGTTTCGATAGTTGATATAGGGTTTCGCCTTTTTTCATGATATGAATGGATTGTTCATGGGTAGGGGAGAGTTGTTTTTCTTCAGGTAATGATTTTATTGTTGGAAAAACTACCATAGCTTCTTGCTGTTTACGCTCTAATCTCTCGCCACGTTTTTTGGTCAAAATATACTTTCGTGTGTATTCATTCCCTGGGAAGAGTGTACGCAAGTTTTCACCTAATGGAGTTGCTATGTCTGGTTGATTTAGAGCTTGATACACCTCAAAAGCCGTCCATAACATTTTTGCATCAATTTTAGTTTTTGTTACTTCATATTGGTTAATCAACGCTTGCGCGGCAGAATATTGCTTTTGTTCAACAGCCATTCGGGCAAGTGCAAGGTAAGCTTGAGGTCCTAACTGCTGCGTAACATCAAGTTGTTGCAACCAATTCTGGGCTTCATCGAAGCGTTGTTCATAGAAGAAACACAAGCCTATTTGCGTTAAAGCGCTATTTTTAAAACGAATGCCGGAAGGGCTGGCATTTTGAACATTGTTATCAGACGCAATGGCTACAAGTGATGAAGCATAACCTTGTAATGCAGGCCACTTTTTTTGATTGCAGAAGTAGTCGATAAGTGTCACTGATGTCGGTTGTTTGTCGAGCTTGTCATTAGCCAGTGCCAGCAAAAATGCTTGCTGTGCTGCCTCTGCATTGCCAGAGGCAGCTCGTAACTCAGCTAGCGTTAAAAATGTATTCGGCATCGTCTGAGAATTGCTGATGGTGTCGAAGGTCTTTTGTGCTTGTTTGACGTTACCTATTAATAAGTAGGCTTTAACATGTGAAAGTGTAATACGGGTAGTGTCAGCATCATTGATAGTTGAATGATCTTTTTTTGAATCTGTTGGGCTGGTTGAACAACCGAGGAACGCTAATATTCCACTAACAACGACTAAATATTTAAGCAACGATTTTTACCATTTCAATAAAGATGCTCTACCTTAACGACTTTAGTGTTGCTGGGTCAATTATTAGTGAACGGGTAAAGTAAGTCCGCTGGCAATAGAGTGCGGCAATTGTTTACCGTTGATAAGCGGTTATTAACCTGAATTTGTGCCGATTACTCACAACTTTAGGCAATTCGATTTCCTCCAGTTATTGGCTTGTTAATTGCTAACTTATGATGAATATCTAACATTACTGAATTCGTACAAGGATCTCACATGGCATCTGCTTTTAAATATTGGCCTTATTTTCCGCTATTGGTAGCGAGCTCAGCCTGTTCAATGTGGCCTTTCGAGCAGACAGCAAGACTATGTGCCGATCCTAATGGCGAATTTCACGAATGCCCGAGTGGCATGGCTGTAGAACAAAACAGCATTATCAGCTCAAAGACAGCAACATTAAGCCGGCATTTTGTATTGATTAACGAATACACTCAACAGATTGCTCAAGAATTGAAAACTGACTTGCCAATATATGGGCTGGATGGGGCTATTGTAGTTACTCCATTTGTGTATCGAAATTCTCCCATCGAGCAGGCAGAAGAGTTGGGACAAGACCTTGCTAATTACTTGAGCAACGACTTAAGAGATTTAGGGATTGTCACAAGCGATACAAGTTTAGTTCCACTTTTTTATAGAACGGAACAGGGTGCTATTGAGTTTTCAGCGTTACAGCAGGATGTATTTGACGACTTGGATAGTGCTTATGTGTTGGCAGGTAATCTGTTACGAACTCATCAAGGTATCATGATAAATTCAAAAATCATTGAGTTGAAAAGCGGTAAGTTAATAGCATCCAACGCTAAACTTTTACCCAATTTGTTACTCAATAATTTGTAAACTCAATTCAATACGGTCCACAATTATCTAAAAAGAACACTATGAACATTAGTTGGTTCATGGACGAAGGGTTTAACAAAAGATAATTTGTGGTTTAGTGCATGGGTAACCACATAACACTTAGTTGTCAGTTACTTACTTATGCATTAATAAACGGGTATTTTCTAGCCTCATAAACCAATTAGCGTAAATCGCATTGAGTGACTTGGTTGTCCAAATAGGTTTTTACACCTTCAAGCGGTGTATAACTTTTCTCCGAGCCTACAGCAAACCCAGTATCTGACGTGAGTGATGTTTCAATTCCATCTTGGATGATTGTTATGGTGCCTAACATATTGACAGTAAAAACCCTTCCTCGCTCTTCATTAACTTGGCCAAACTCATTCGAACCTAAGACACAAACAACATCGCCAATACTCGCACTAACAATATTGATAGACTGAATTGTGTCTGCAAACCAACTAAAGTTTTCACTGTTATCCAAAATTATCATCTCTTCATCCACAATCCAATTTATGGCTTCTTGTGCGGTAAACTCGTTATCGGCAGAGAATATGCTTGCTTCGATAGTTGATTCATATTCTTCAAATTCAAAATTTGGACCTTCGTTATCATCAAACGAGTTTTCAGGGCGACTCAATAGATGTGCAAGTTTCAGGTTGGGGTTTTGTACAAACTCTGTATACCCCTCTACAGAAAATGTCTTCAAAAGATATTGTCTTAGTGCGGGTATATCAGCAAAGCGAGTATTGGTTGATTGGATCCAATCTAAATATTGTGCATAACCTTGCGGTGTTACTGATTTTATTTCACTAATAGACTTTTTAAGCGTAAATATATCGCCATACAATTTGAATAACTCAAATTCGTACTTGTCGTAATAACGACTGAGCATCGTTGCGCTGCTCTCATCGGATGCTAGATACTCGGTTAAAAATAAGCACTGACCGTCACAGATGATTTTATTTTCAAATTCAGGTGTTCTTAAGTTTAGTTGATAAGACGTTTCTTGATTTGTTAATTGGAAGTCCTCGAGAATAAACTCGTTACCACTTAACCCTTTAACGACGTTCAGTCGAGCAACGACATAAATAGGATCATCCGCAAACGTATCGCCTGCATAGTTTGCTAAAGATTGCCATTTTTGAAAAACAAGAGCATGCTCTTGGCCTGCAATTTCCAATTTAGAACTGCAACCAATTATCAATAAAAACAACATTAAGAAAAAAAACTTAGGGCACTTCATTGAATGTTATTCCATCTACAATTGAAATTGAGAAACTAGAATTAAAACTTTGTGCAACCGAGGATACGAGTGTTCCCCCCAGAAAGATGGTAATCACGCCAGTACTGCCGCTATAGATTGTTTGATTCAGGTCGGCAATAATTGGCGTGTCGCTCTCCCCAAATACCTGATAAATTCCTGCTGGCGTGTAACTGATGCCGTCTCCGGTATTGGGCCTTCGATCCACCATGATTTGTACATTGGTAAAAGGGGTGGCAACAATTTGATATCTACCGGGATCACCGAATCTAGTATTTGGGAAAGGACACAAGCTGCCGCCACCATCGGTGATCAAGCCACTATCATAATTTAATATACAAGTACCTGCTAAGCCCAGTAACTCACCAAAGTCAATCGGCTGCACTTCATTAAAAAAGGGCCGCTCTTCTTGAGCGAAAGCAGAATTAATGAGCAAAAAGCCAACACAAAAAATGTGCATTAAACGGGTAGTCATGTTTGAATATCTCATTTAATTAAACACTCTAAAGCTACTGTATGCGTTGCCGGAACTTACCCAACCTTCTAGGCCAGAAGTTGCCAAAGCTTGCTGAGCTTCTTCTCGACTAGTATAACCCTGACTGATCAAACAGTACCAAGTTTCATTATTGGTACCTGCCGTTTTTTCGGCTTGGTAGAGTACGCCAATCGAGTCAAATACCTGAGCTTGCGTTGTTGGTATCGAGGATTGACTTGCATAAAATTGAATAACCCAAGCAGGTGAAATGTTTACATTATCACCATCACCATCACCATTTGACTCTGTAAAGCCAGAATTAGAAGTAGCAAGCGGAGCTGATACAGTAACAGCATTCAATTGAACAATATCCGTTGTTATTTGGTTTAACATTTTTTCTGGAAGCGGTTTAACCAAAAATTCATTGGCGTTTAGGCCAATTTGTTGAGCCATTTGGTTAGCTTCTTCCATGCTCGTAAATTGACCATAAAATACTTTATATACACTCTGCCAATTACCGCTTTGTAGTTCAGTAATGACGAAATCTTCTGGAGCAGAGATGCGAGTTTTAAGTTGATTAGAAAACTCTATCGCAATAGCTTGATTCAAAAATGCGCCAAGCTGCACAGTGTAAAGATCAGTGAATGTTTGTTGCGTTTTCAAAGGACTTTTTACATCGTAGTCCGCAAACGAGGGAGCATCGGCTTGCTGTCCTTGTGGGTCCGGTGGAGCATCAACCGACTGCAAAGATAGTTTCAATTCAGTTGGTACAGGCGCAGATGACGTTAAATTTTTCGGCAATACATGGTCAGCACTGAGTTGTTTGTCCGTTGGTAATGTAAAGTAGTTTTTTCGCTTAGACTCTTCGTCATCCCAAACCAATACTTCTACATTTTCTTCGTTGAGCTCTAAAGGCTCAATCCGCTCTTCAGCGAGACTATCCTGTGCGGCTTGTTGTTTAACAAACAAGGTAGGTAATTCACTAAATCCACCAATATTAGGCGTGGTAAATCTATAACCAATCACGTCCCCAGTTAACGCTTTATCATGCAAACTGTCTTTATTTGATCAAAGAGATGGTGTGTGCTGATGATTTGGAGTGCTTTGATTTACTTGATTAGGGTCTTTGATCGGACTGTTCAAGGTAAGAAAGATCCGTCGTCATAATAGTTTCATTACTATCAATCATGGCGTTGTCTGATATGAGCGCATAAGCAATGTTATTTGGAATAAAACTTTGAGCAGAGGCTACTACTGCTTTTGACTGTAAGCCTACCACTCGAGCATTCACCAAGTAGCCATCTTTATGTTTTACCAAAGTGCCACCCACTATATATCTGGCGGCCAGATCACTCGTTAACTCTTCATAGTCTTTGGTAAAAGCAAAATCACCTTGCTCGGTAATTCTAATAAACCCTGTGGTTTTAAAATCAACCACCGGAATGCCGAATTTATGTATTTCGTGGATTAAGCTCTCAGCTATTTGTTTACCTAACAAGTTTGATTGGTTGTAATCACTATCAAGCATAACAAAACTTACAACGGCTAATGGTGTGGTCGAATTGACATATTGTAGATTCGCCACTAAATCTTGCATTAGGCCTCTTGCGTAATGATTGATATTGAGTCTTGCCCCTGATATGGGGGGACTAGGTTGCTGCAAACCGTTTGAGTGTTGGGAGTCGGTTAGATAAAATTGCCCCATTTCAGTTGTATATTCAGTCGGGTGCGTCTTAGCAAATCTGTTTTGGAATTGCTGCTGAAACATAAGGCTTGATTCTAAGGGTGGTGAGGCATCTGAAGGCGATGTTATGATTGACATGTATGGGCTTTGTAAGTTTTCGTTGCTTACGTCATTGGTATTTTCGTCTTCAAATATCGCGCAGCCGCACAAGGTAGAGCTGATTAATAATCCGAATATTGATAGTTTCATTGTGCTCACCTAGTATCCGTTTCTATAAATCTGGTTATTTTTAAGTGTCACTTTCGATGCACTCCACATGGCATCATTTGGCACGTAATCTGTTGCAGCCGCGAGAACAATATTTTCCGGCACTTGTATCAGCCTGATATTGACCATTGTGTTGGTTTCTTGCAGCGTATAGGTGCCAGTTAAAAAATAGTCTGCAGCCATAGTCGGGTTCAGGTCATCTACTTGTCTGCTCAACATTTTATCGGCCTGTTCGCTGATTTTGATGTTTGGCATAGTTTTATATTCTAAGACTTTCAAACCGGCCTGTGTTGCGAAGGTCATTAAGCTTTCTTGAATTTGCAATCCTAAAGCTGTGTGTGAAGGCAATGGTTCGCCGCTAGAAATCATAGTCGGTAATATTGTGCCGACAGCTACCGTGTTATTGGTATCAATAAATTGAGAGGTACTTAACAATTGCCTAGCGAGCTTTTCTACATGTTTATGTAGAGAGTCTGATGGATGAGCATTTGAGGCTGTTACATCATCTATATCATCACTGTCACCGATTAAATCCGTCATGGCACAGCCAAAATTCAGGGTTCCAACCAGGATCATTAAGTATAAAGTTCGCATAGAGTTCATATCTTTAGTAAAAGCTTTGTTTGTTATTAGCAATGAATTTAGCAATAAAAGTGCCAAAGGCTAGGGCGAATGGTAGTTATTTTAAAAAATGGCAGGTGTTGAAACGAGATTGGCAGATTGGATTGCCAATAATATAGATTAAATTTAGGCGGTTAAATCTAAGCCCAACGAAATATTTTACCAACCCACCCCCTCTTATAGGTGAATTTATTAATTGGAATGTTTATGAGCCTGTTGAATCTGTATACCCCTTTACACAAATTACTGGATAAGAGTTTGGCATTTGAAGGGCTCGCGCCTTTGTTACTTAGACTTTATTTAGCTCCGGTTATGATCCAAGGTGGTTGGACAAAATACCAAGGATTTGATGGCATTGTGGATTGGTTCGGTAATGCTGATTATGGTTTAGGTTTGCCTTTTCCGTTCGTTCTGGCTTTTCTTGCCACTGCAGCTGAGCTAGTGGGTGGATTATTTTTGCTGATTGGTTTAGCTACACGCTGGGTAAGTATTCCGTTGATGGTGACTATGTTAGTCGCTGCGTTTTCAGTGCATTGGCCGAATGGTTGGGCTGCAATTGCTGATGCTAGCAGTTGGATGTCAGATGGCACTATTATGCTAAACGAAGCGGTACTTAATGCCCCAGATAAGTTATCTGCTGCTAAAGAGATTCTGCAAGAGCATGGTAACTATGAATGGCTTACATCAAGTGGAAAATTGGTGGTACTTAACAACGGAATTGAATTTGCGATAACTTATTTTGTTATGTTGTTTTCATTGTTTTTTAGCGGTGGTGGTAAATTCACTAGTGTTGATTATTTTTTAGCGAAAAAATTTATCGAAAAGGAATAAAAAAGAACGGCACCCAAGCGCCTTTTTTATTAGGATAGCGCCAAGTGAAATTATCGGACAATTAAATGCAGGCGCTAGATTTATTACTAAACCGCAGTTCCCAACCTCGACTACAAGCACCCGCTCCAGAAGGTGAGGTGCTAGAAAATATTAAACAAGCTGCTTTACGCGCGCCAGATCATGCCTGTCTTGCCCCTTGGAAGTTCATTGTTTGTCAAAACCAAGGATTAACACGCCTAGGTAAAGTATTTGAACAAGCTGCCATAGCTGCAAATAAAAGCGAAAAAGAAATAGATCGTGCACCGCAATTGCCGTTGCGAGCGCCAATGGTGATGGTGGCAGTAGCTAAATACACCGAACACGATAAGGTGCCTTGGGTAGAACAAGTCGCTTCAGCTTCTTGTGCCGTACATGCTATGCAGATGGCTGCCGTTGCTCAAGGTTTTGCAGGGGTTTGGCGTACGGGCAGTTTTGCTCAAGATCCAAATGTAAAACAGGCTTTTGATTTAGCGGAGCAAGATGAAATAGTCGGTTTTCTGTATCTGGGCTCTACAGCTGTTCAACCACTACCTAAACCTAAAAGAGACAGTGCAGCGTTTTTTGAAAATTGGGATTAAAACTAGTTTAGCGGGTGAAAAAAAAGCGCTTGACCAACTTTGTGGTTCACGCGCTTTTTTTGTTTTGAGTTTCGACCTTAGAGCATTAGCGTCGAAACTGGGTTAATTACTCTTCAATATCATCCTCAGGCTTCAATACTACTCTTGGCTTACGCTTCATTGGCATATCACCTGCGTCTTTACCTTGCATGGTTTTAACCCGATTAGGTGTGTTTTGAGGTTTGGCTTGTTTATTAACTTTTTTATTGGTCGATTTTTTGCCAAACGCTACTTTAGGTTTAGCTGGTTTTAAGCCTTTAAACTTGGCCGTTAAACCTTCAATCTCACTAAACTCTATGTTTTGTTGCATAAAACTTTTGATGGCTAAAAAGCTAAACCAATCTTTTGGCCCAACAAAGGATACCGCTTGGCCTTTGTTGCCAGCTCGACCTGTTCTGCCGACTCTATGCACGTATTCATCGGCTAATTTGGGTAAATCAAAATTCACCACTAAAGCTACATTGAGCAAGTCCAAACCGCGAGAAGCGATATCGGTGGTAACTAGTATATGGTGCTGACCTCGGCCAAATTCACTCATAATATTATTACGTTGACCTTGAGTGAGGTCGCCACTTAGCGCAACGGCATGTAAACCTTGCTCTTTAAGTAAAACCGTTAACCTTTCTGTATCAGTGCGGGTGGCAGTGAATACTATGATTTGACGGTATTCTTGCTGATTGATCATATGGCTTAGCAGTGATTCTTTGTGGGTCACATGATCTGCTAAGTAAAATTGTTGCTGAATATCTTTATGTTCTTCACCAGCAGAGCCAACACTGATACGTTGTGGACTTTTCAATAGGGTCTGCGTCAGTTCGTGCATTGCGGCACTGTCTAATGTCGCAGAAAACATCATTGATTGGCGTTTGCGATGATCGGCTGCTTGGTTGACCAGTCTAAGTTCCGATGCAAAACCCAAATCTAACATTCGGTCTGCTTCATCCAATATCAACAATTCAAGCCCGTTTAAAAATAACGATTTTCCTTTGAGGTGATCGGCTACGCGGCCTGCAGTACCTACAATAAATTGTGGATGATGTTTAAGGGCTTTAACTTGGTCATTAAAGTTTTCACCGCCTAATATCAAAGCGGCTTTAAGTTGCTGTTTAGCAATGAGGCCTTTGAGCTCCAAAAACACTTGTTTGGCCAGTTCTCTGGTCGGGGCCAAAATCAATACTCTGGGGTCACGACGACTCAAAGGTTGTTTGGTTAACACTCTATGTACCGCTGGTAATAAAAATGCGAGGGTTTTGCCAGAGCCAGTTTTGGATGAAGCAATGAGGTCCTTACCCATCAAACCGTAGGGTATTGCCTTGCTTTGAATTTCGGTAGGTGAATCAAGCCCTTTAGTTTCAAGGGCTTTTAATAAATTATGATGTAAAGGTAAGTCGGTAAATTGCAAAAGACATGCTCTAATAACTGATATGCCGACATTATACTAGGCTGTTCACAATTGTGTCGGTTTATTTCAAAACTTCATTTCAGCCACGTTTTTACCTACTACTAATTTTCCTGCGGTTTTCGATTGAATTTCATCAACTGACACACCCGGTGCTCGTTCAACTAGGTGAAAAGCCCCTTCTTTAACTTCAAGCACAGCTAAGTCAGTAATGATCTTATTGATACAATTAACCCCAGTTAGTGGCAGGGTACATTGTTCTAGTAACTTAGAGTTGCCGTGTTTATCGGCGTGAGTCATAGTCACAATAATATTTTGCGCACCCGCGACTAAATCCATCGCGCCGCCCATGCCTTTGATAAGTTTACCTGGGATCATCCACGATGCAATGTTGCCGTGACAATCTACTTCAAAGGCACCTAGTACGGTTAGGTCTACATGTCCGCCGCGGATCATGGCAAAACTTTCTGCTGAACTAAATATAGAAGCGCCAGTTGCTGCCGTTACAGTTTCTTTTCCTGCGTTAATCATATCTGCGTCTACTTGTTCTTCAGTAGGATAGGGGCCCATGCCAAGTAAGCCATTTTCTGATTGCAACATGACTTCGATATCATCAGCCACATAGTTGGCTGCTAGGGTAGGGATGCCAATACCTAAGTTAATATAATGACCATCACCAAATTCTTGTGCTACTCGCATAGCAATTTGTTCTCTGCTTAATGACATAATAATAACCTATTGTTTGCTGCTAGCTGATGAGATGATTTTTCGTTCTATACGTTTTTCAAAATCACCTACTATGATCCTGTCAATGTATATGCCGGGTGTATGTATTTCGCTGGGGGATAGTTCGCCAGGCTCTACTATTTCTTCTACTTCTAATACCGTGATTTTGCCAGCAGTAGCGGCCATGGGATTAAAGTTTTGCGCGGTATGGCGATAGATACAATTGCCATAACGGTCAGCCTTGTAGGCTTTTACAATGGCAAAGTCACCGGTAATCGATTCTTCAAGAATATAATCACGGCCATTAAATTTTCTAGATTCTTTACCGTCACCTACCGGTGTGCCGAAACCTGTCGCGGTATAAAATGCTGGGATACCAGCGCCGCCAGCGCGCATTTTTTCAGCTAATGTACCTTGTGGGGTGAGTTCGACTTCTAGTTCGCCATTTAATAACTGCTGCTCAAATAAAGCATTTTCACCGACATAGGATGACACCATTTTTTTGATTTGTTTTTCTTCTAACAACAGGCCTAAACCAAAACCGTCAATCCCACAATTGTTCGAGACGACCGTTAAACCTTTTGTATTCATCTTTTTAATTTGCGCAATTAACCCTTCTGGAATACCGCATAGACCAAAACCGCCCGCTATGACTGTCATATTGTCTTGTAAGCCGGCCATTGCCGCTTCGTAACTATCTACTACCTTGTTAAAACCTGCCATGATTTGCTCTCAAGTTAAGTGTCTAGGAAGTGTTATTTTTTAATCTCTTTAGAATAGACATAAAACAACATGCCATAGAGTGTAAAAGATACATTTAAATAGTAAAATCAAATTAATGTCTGTATTAATAGATTTTATTTATTAATCATCAATTCTTCGAACGAGAGTGAATATGTATAACGTATCTTTTCGGCAACTACAGATTTTTGTGTGTATTGCACAATCCGCAACTTTTGCTCAGGCTGCTGAAAAAATGTGCTTATCTCAGCCCGCCTTATCCTCAGCAATCAAAAAAATGGAATCACAGTTGGGGGGATTGCTGTTTTCCCGCACCACTCGCAAAGTCGAGTTAAGTCCAGAAGGGCGGCAGTTTTTACCTGTGGCAGAGCGTCTTATTGGTGATTGGCAAGAAGCATTTTCAGACTTGCATAATCTATTCTCGTTAGGCCGAGGAAAATTATCCATTGCAGCGATGCCTTCGTTTGCCGCTGGGTTACTACCAGGCATTTTGCAACAGTTTAAAACCGAGTTTCCTAACATTAAATTGTCGGTGGCAGATGTGGTTATGGAGTCAGTGATAAAAGATGTACAAGCGGGAAGAGCCGAGATTGGCTTTTCTTTCGAACACGAAAAAATGGATGGATTGGAGTTTCATCCTATTCTTACCGATAATTTTATTGCGGTACTGCCAATTAACCATCCCTTGAGCGAAAACAAAGTGCTGTATTGGTCACAAATTGCTTTGTACCCTTTTGTTGCTATGAATAAGGGCTCGGCTATTCGTCAGTGGATTGATTCATTCATGGAGCTTAATCATTTGTCGTTGAACATAGTCGTGGAGGCAAGCCAACTGGCCACATTGGGCCAGTTTGTCAAACATGATCTAGGAGTGTCTGTTGTGCCCGCTTTATGCAAAGAACAAATGCTGAGTAAGGACTTGGTCTGTTTGAAAATTCATCAAAGTGGCTTGAGTAAAAGAGTGGGGATCATTAAGCAAAAAAATGGCAATTTATCACAGGTGGCTGCATCATTTTGGCAATGGACAGTGAGTAATATCTCTTATCCTAGCTGATTTTGTTAACTAGAATCGCTACTAAACTACCATTTTTTCTTCTCGGCAAAGAGATCGTCGAGTTCGTTTCTCTCTGATTCTTCTTTTTTCGCCACATCTTGGCTATTGGCTTTTTTCAGTGTGTCTTCAATGTTGAGTAGTTGATCTTCTAATTGTGCCTTTCTGGCGATGATGAAGTCATCTGGATTAGGCTGGGCAGCCAGTGCGCCGATGGCTTTTTCTAAACATTGTCGAGCTGAGCCCAGTTGATTATTTTTTATCGCCACTTGGCCGCGCCGCATTAATGTGTCTACGTTAGCGCGCAACTGCAATCTTTCCAATAATTTGTCTTCAGCTAAAAATACCCTACTCTCAATACGATTTTTCTTAAACTCTGAACGCAACAACGCCCGTAGGGTTTTAATACCGCGAATAAATTGAATGACTTGTTTATCACCTTGTGGCAATTTAAAACTGTCTTCTGGGGGGGGCGGTTTACTCACGTCAATAGCCTTTAAAGCCTCTTCCGCTGATTTTACCCTTTCGTTTGACCCCGTTGAGGTATCACCCATTTGTTTGGCCATTTTTATCGCTGCCAATACTCTGCGCTGCATAATAAAAATGAGCCTTTGGGAAATGGGGATTTGTTCTGCTGCTAATAAGGCACCTTCAGTGTTATCGATGATAGCCTTTTGTTTGGATAAATCTGCTCTGCGTTCTGATTCAACTTTATTTTTGTGTTGTTGGATCGCGTTTACAATAACGCCTACTAGCACTAACGCAACAATCAACACTATTATTGTTGTAAATACCATAACTCTATAATTTTCCGACTCTTTGGGCACAACTCCCTGTGCTATTGCTAAAACTACTTTTATTTATCAATTAGGGCTTGCCGACCCTAGGGTAACGTTAAGATAAAAACGCTACCACCTAAACTTCCACCATTTTCTAGTGATATCGATCCTTTAGTTTCACCTTTAGTATGTGCTTGGGCTATTAACCGAGCAAAAAACAAACCTAACCCCGTTCGTCCTTGACTGATATCAAAGTGTTGCATGTTAATATTGTGCGCGTCTAACATGCTTTGTGGGTAACCGGGTCCATCATCTTCTACCTTAAATACTAGCTGTTTATTTTCTGTGTAAACACTGAGTAATATTTTTTTCTGGCTATAGCGCAATGCATTTATTAAAACGTCGTTTAGTAAAATACCAACTAAATCTGCATCTAGGTACCATACTAAATCGGCTGATTGGCTAACTTCTAAAATCATATTTTTATGATTCAAGTAACTTTCATTGGTTGCTAGCAGACCCTCTATTACATCCTCTAAGTCATATTCATCGATATTCAATGGCAAATTGTCTAATCCGGCGCGATACAGTGATAATAATTGTACCAACCCAGTATTCAGTCTCGCTGCCTCATAATGGGCCGACGCTAAATGTTCTCTAGTTAAAGGATCTGTCTCTGATAAGCTCTGTCCCAAATTTTCAATAGATTGCATTAGTAGGCACAAAGAATTCTTCATATCATGCACGGCAGAGCCTAATACAGTGGAAAAATCAATTGAATCATCTGTTTTAGACATAGACATTTACCAATAGGGCGATTAATAGAAGTCTCATAAAGACGGCCACACAATATGAATATTATTTTGCATCTTATCAGACCTTTTTCTGAATTTGATATTTGATTTTTAAGTCTATTTACTGATTTAGTTTGATATAACTAGAAGATTAATATTAAAAATAAATGGAATTCACCTCGTTAAAGTTATATAACCTTTTAATATATAGAGACTCCCTAGGTTAACAAGCAAGGCTAAGAAATGAAATTACAACAACTCCGTTATATTGTTGAAGTACTGAATAACAATTTAAACGTCTCGGCTACTGCTGAAAGCTTGTACACATCACAACCAGGGATCAGTAAACAAGTTCGCATGTTGGAAGATGAGTTGGGGGTTCAAATTTTTGGTCGAAGTGGCAAACATCTTACTCACGTCACTGAAGCTGGCCAAGATGTTATCAATATCTCTCGTGAAATTTTAGCTAAAGTAGAAAGTATTAAAGCGGTGTCTCGTGAGCACACCTTACCTGATCAAGGTAAGTTAAATATTGCCACTACTCATACCCAAGCAAGATATGCCTTACCAGATGTGATCAAAGGCTTTATGAACAAGTATTCAAAAGTGTCTCTGCATATGCATCAAGGCACTCCTTCGCAAATAAGTGATCTAGCCGCTAAAGGCGAAGCTGATTTTGCTATCGCCACAGAGTCTCTGCATTTGTATAACGATTTGGTGATGCTGCCTTGTTATCACTGGAATCGCAGTATCATAGTGAATCGCGAGCATCCATTAGCTAAAAAGACCACTATCAGTATTGAAGATCTTGCGACCTATAATTTAGTGACTTATGTATTTGGTTTTACTGGGCGTTCGTCTTTAGACCAAGCATTTAGTAGTGCAGGCATTGAGCCTAAAATTGTATTTACTGCAACAGATGCTGACGTTATCAAAACCTATGTACGTTTAGGTGTAGGTGTGGGTGTCATTGCCTCAATGGCAATCGATAACAAATTGGATCAAGATTTAGTCAAAATTGATGCGAGCCACTTGTTTGAATACAGCACCACTAAGATTGGCTTTAGAAAAGGCTCATTCTTACGCAGCTACATGTATGAATTTATCGAACGTTTTGCCCCACACCTTACTAAGTCAGTGGTAGAAAAAGCCATGATGTTGAAAAACAACGACGAAGTAGAAAAAATGTTTAAAGGCCTGACTTTACCGGTTAGGTAAATATCGCTTATCTATTAGTGATTCGTTAGATAGAAAAAACGGCGTCATACTTAATGAATGACGCCGTTTTTGTTTGAAATTTTTAACAAGCAATATTTTAGCTGGCGCTAAAATAACTCAACACTCAATAATATTCACCGCTAAACCACCTCTGGCAGTTTCTTTGTATTTGGACTTCATATCGTTACCTGTGTCCCACATGGTCTTAATGACTTTATCGAGTGACACTTTGTGTTGTCCAGTGCCTCTTAAAGCAAGCCTAGAGGCATTAATGGCTTTAATCGCTCCCATGGCATTACGTTCGATACAAGGAACTTGTACAAGGCCGCCTACTGGGTCGCAAGTTAACCCTAAGTTATGCTCCATACCTATTTCAGCTGCGTTTTCAACCGCGTCTACCGAACCGCCCACTATTTCAGTTAATGCACCTGCGGCCATAGAACAAGCAACGCCCACTTCACCCTGACAACCTACTTCGGCGCCAGATATGGAGGCATTCTTTTTGTATAAAATACCAATTGCCGCTGCGGTCAATAAATAACGACTTACTGTGTCTTCGTCTACTGGTTTAACAAATTTGTCGTAATAACATAACACCGCTGGAATAATACCAGCCGCACCATTTGTTGGGGCGGTGACAACAGTACCGCCAGCGGCATTTTCTTCGTTAACGGCTAATGCAAAAAGATTAACCCAATCCATTGCTATCATAGGGTCGGCATTTTTTTCGTTTTGTAAGCGATGATATAAACCAGGAGCTCGACGGGTAACCTTTAAACCACCGGGTAATATGCCTTCAGTTTGAATACCTGTTTGCACACTTTTGTACATGACTTGCCAAATATGCCAAAGCTTTTCAATAATTTGTTCTTTAGGTTGAAATACTTTTTCGTTTTTCATCATTAATGAACTGATGCGCATGCCATGTTCTTTACTCAATTCAAGTAGCTCTTTAGCGCTGGAAAAATTAAAAGGCACGGGTTGTTCTTCATGAATAAGTGCGGCTACTTTTTCTGTAGCAAAATCTTGCTCGCGAATAATAAATCCGCCACCAATTGAAAAATAGGTTTGTGAAGTAACAACTGTCTTATTATTAATCGCATGAAAAGTCATACCGTTGGCATGTTGTTTAAGGGTTTTACGTCGATGAAAAACAATGGCATTTTGGGCCAGAAAAGTAATCAGCTTTTTATTATTTAGATTGAGTTTTTGTCTAGTGGTTACCTGTTGTAATAAAG
>NZ_CAJWCF010000102.1 GCF_913020055.1 uncultured Paraglaciecola sp.
ACTGCCATAATGGGCACAACTGACCTAATCGTCACCACTACCGGCAACACCAATGTGTGTGATGCCAACATGCTTAAGACCATTGAAAATGGCGCAGTAGTATGTAACATCGGCCATTTCGACAACGAAATCGACACCGCATTCATGCGTGAAACATGGAAGTTTGAAGAAATTAAGCCCCAAGTACACAAGGTATACCGCTCAAATGACAGCAAAAGCGATTTCGTGATCCTCTTGTCCGAAGGACGCCTAGTCAACCTAGGCAATGCCACCGGCCATCCATCTCGTATTATGGATGGCTCCTTCGCCAACCAAGTACTGGCACAAATGCACCTCTGGGATGCCAAGTTCGCTGATCTTAGCGCAAATGATAAACAAGCCAACCTATGGCTAAAAGTATTACCTAAGAAGCTAGACGAAGAAGTAGCCGCCGACATGGTGGCAGGCTTTGGTGGCGTTATCACCCAACTAACGGCAACTCAGGCTGATTATATCAATGTGGATGCGGCAGGGCCCTTTAAGCCTGAAAGCTATAAGTATTAGGGTTTGTTGATGTGTGCTGTGGCGAAGTAAAAGTTCTATAAAGGCTATTATCGGCTATTAAAGAATAGTTTTCAGAGTTTCTGGAGCCTATAAAAAAGAAACAAAAGTCTTTAGGAAATTTTTCAAAGTAAAGTAATCGATTAATATCAATTTAAAGGTCTAAATTTGGCGAACAAAACAAAAATTACTGTCGTGGGTTCTGGCTATGTGGGCTTGTCGCTCGCAGTCCTACTTGCCCAGCATAATGATGTGGTTGTGCTTGATGTAGACGCTTCACGGGTTGATATGGTTAATAACAAACAATCCACCGTGGCTGACGCCGAGATTGAGGCCTTTTTAGCAAAAAAAGAACTAAGCATGACGGCAACCCTTGATAAAGAGGCTGCTTATAATGGTGCCAGCTTTGTGGTGGTGGCAACACCGACCAACTATGACCCTGACACCAACCGCTTTGATACCGGCTCGGTGGATAGTGTGGTTAGTGACGCCGTAGAACTTAATGCAGATGCGCTTGTGGTGATCAAGTCCACCATCCCTGTGGGCCACACAAAATCACTGCAACAAAAGCACAATACAGACCGTGTTATCTTCTCGCCCGAGTTCTTACGAGAGGGGCAGGCGTTAAAGGATAACCTATATCCATCGCGGATTATTGTGGGTAGCCAGCTTGAGGCGGGTAAAGAATTTTCAGATCTCTTGGAGCAGGGTGCTGTGAAAGAGGTTATTGAAACCTTATTTATTCGCTCAACAGAGGCCGAGGCAGTAAAGCTGTTTGCTAATACCTACCTTGCCATGCGCGTATCGTTCTTTAATGAGCTCGATTCCTATGCACTGGCCCATGATCTGGACGCCAAGAGTATTATCAATGGCGTATGTCTTGATGAGCGTATAGGCGAGGGTTATAACAATCCATCGCTTGGTTATGGTGGATATTGCCTTCCCAAGGACACTAAGCAGCTGTTGGCAAATTATAAACAGGTACCTCAGACATTAATTGAGGCTATTGTGTCATCTAACAAGACGCGTAAAGATTTTATTGCAAATGAAATTCTAAAGAGAAATCCAAAGACTGTTGGCTTTTATCGCCTGGTTATGAAAGAGGGTAGTGATAATTTTAGGTCCTCTTCCATCCAGGGAGTTATGAAGCGTATCAAAGCAAAAGGCGTCGAAGTCGTGGTGTATGAGCCTGAGCTTGATGCCGACGCGTTTTTTGGTTCAAAGGTCATAACAGATATTGCTCGGTTCAAAGAGTTGAGCGATGTCATTGTGGCTAACAGGAAGGCAGATTGTTTGAGAGATGTTGATGAAAAATGCTTCTCAAGGGATCTATTTGGGGTTAACTAGGTGGGTGCAGGTTATTAGGTTCAAAAACGATCGGTATCTTAGATGATGTTAGATTCTAAAAATTTTAAAACTATTGTCGAGAATACTCCGTTAGTATCGATAGACCTATGCATAATTTCTGATAGTCAGATACTTTTAGGTAAAAGGAACAATCAGCGATTGAGGGGTATGTGGTTTACCCCGGGGGATAATTACCATCCCGATAATAGCCATGTTATTCCTGCTCTAATTAATAGATTTCATGAGGCTAAAGCAAGTAATGCTAAAGCTGTAATAGCCTGGGGAACAGGGTCTGCTTTAAGAGAGTTTTTACATGTGGATGATATGGCGACTGCATCTATTCATGTAATGAATTTAAGTGTTGGGTTGTATCAAAGTCAAACACCTTCAATGTTGTCTCACATTAACGTAGGTTCCGGGACAGAATGTAGTATTAAAGAACTTACTGAGACCATTGCAGATGTCGTTGGTTTTCGTGGGGTTATCACTTGGGATAAAAGCAAACCGGATGGTGCTCCTAGAAAATTTTTGGATAGTACTAAATTAAATTCTCTTGGTTGGCAGCCAAAGTTTGGTTTGAGAGATGGCTTGATAGATACGTATAACTGGTACTTAAATAATTTAAAAAGCGTTAGAAAATAACTGATTGAGGAATGGTTTTGCCTAAAATTATATTAATCACTGGCGGTGCAGGTTTCATAGGATCGGCAGTTATTCACCATATTATTAACAATACTGACCATAGCGTTATTAATATTGACAAGCTTACGTACGCAGGAAATTTAGAATCTTTGACTTCTATTGAAAACGACACAAGATATACATTTGAACAAGTAGATATTTGCAATGCTAATGAGATTAAACGTGTATTTAACAAACACCGGCCTGACATTGTAATGCATCTGGCCGCTGAATCACACGTTGACCGATCTATTCATGGGCCTGGTGAATTTGTTCAAACTAATATTGTTGGTACTTATGTACTATTAGAAGAGGCTAGAGATTATTGGTCTAATCTGGATAGTGATAAGAAAGATAATTTTAGATTCCACCATGTATCCACTGATGAAGTGTATGGGGATTTAGAGGGGTCAGGCGATCTATTTACTGAAGAAGCGCCTTATGCGCCCAGCTCACCTTACTCTGCTAGCAAAGCAAGCTCTGATCATCTTGTGCGTGCATGGCAACGTACTTTTAAGCTTCCAACACTGATTACAAATTGCTCTAATAATTATGGTCCTTATCAGTTCCCCGAAAAGCTTATTCCACTTATCATCCTAAACGCACTAGAAGGTAAAGATTTACCAATCTATGGCAATGGTAAGCAAACACGTGACTGGTTGTATGTTGATGACCACGCTAGAGCATTGTTAAATGTTGCACTTAATGGTGACATTGGGGAGACTTATAATATAGGAGGACATAATGAATTACAAAATATTGATGTTGTCAAAACAGTATGTTCTATATTAGATCAATTAATACCAAGTCAATTAGATGGTGTTGGAAAATATGAACAATTAATTAGTTATGTAGCTGATAGGGCTGGGCACGATGTAAGATATGCCATAGATGCTACTAAGATTTCAACTGAACTAAATTGGACTCCAGATGAAACGTTTGCAACAGGCATTCGAAAAACAGTTGATTGGTATTTAGAGAATACTGTTTGGTGTGATCGCATTAAGAATGGAAGTTATCAAGGTGAGCAATTAGGACTTATAAAGAAATGAAAGGAATCGTATTAGCAGGAGGTTCGGGTACAAGACTACACCCTATTACCAAAGGCGTATCAAAACAATTATTACCAGTTTATGATAAACCGATGATTTATTATCCACTGTCGATACTTATGTTAGCAGGTATACAAGAAATATTGATTATTTCAACTCCTGAAGATTTGCCCAACTATCAAAAGCTATTGGGAGATGGCTCTAATTTCGGAATCAATTTAGAATACGCAAAACAGCCATCGCCAGATGGTTTGGCGCAGGCGTTTATTATTGGTGAAGCGTTTATTGGTAGTGATGGTGTGTGCCTTATTTTGGGTGATAATGTTTTTTGGGGCCATGGTTTTACACCATCATTAAAACAGGCTGCTTTAAAATCAAGCGGTGCGACTGTATTTGGTTATCAAGTCAACGATCCTGAACGTTTTGGCATAGTAGAATTTGATGAGAATAATAAAGTCGTCAGTATAGAAGAAAAGCCACAAAACCCAAAATCGAATTTTGCAGTAACGGGGCTATACTTCTATGACAACGATGTGATTGAGATTGCTAAAACAATCAAACCTTCAAATCGTGGCGAACTAGAAATAACAAGTATTAACCAAGTCTATCTCGAACAGGGAAAGCTAGATGTAGAGTTACTAGGTCGTGGCTTTGCCTGGCTAGATACTGGCACCTTTGACAGTTTGCTTGAGGCATCAATATTTGTGGGAACCATTGAGAAGCGTCAAGGATATAAAATTGCCTGTCTTGAAGAAATCGCCTGGAATAACGCTTGGATGACTAAAGAGCAGATATTACAAACGGCTAATAACTATTATAAAAATAGTTATGGACAATATCTAAAGAACTTAATCAAATAACTAGTTAAATATCAATAATGTTAATTCCAATGTCAATTTCAACCAAACTAAATAGCTTAAAAAATCACTCTGGTTTTATAAGATATTTCAAAAATACCTCTTGGCTTCTTGGAGAGAAGGTTATACGTTTGACTGTCAGCCTGTTTGTTGGTATCTGGGTTGCAAGATATTTGGGGCCAGAGCGATTTGGTTTGTTTAGCTATGCTCAAAGCTTTGTGGGCTTGTTTGTCGTAATAGCCACCCTAGGTTTGGATGCAATAGTAGTGCGAGAGTTGGTAAAAAATGAGAGTAAGAAAGATGCCCTACTTGGGACAGCCTTTGTACTCCAGTTAGCTGGTGCATTTATAGTGCTATTATTTTTGGCGATAGCAATAAACTTTACTTCAAATGACACCTCAACAAACACCCTTGTATTTATTATTGCATCAGCAACCATTTTCCAAAGTTTTAATGTTATTGACTATTATTTTCAGTCCAAAGTGTTGAGTAAATACGTGGTGTATGCAAATATTATTACACTGTTAATCTCATCAATTATTAAAATAGCCCTTATCATAAATGAGGCACCATTAGTCACATTTGCCTATGTCATATTGTTTGATAGCATTGTACTGTCTCTTGGTTTCTTGTATTTCTACTTGCACGAACATTTATCTTTTAGAACTTTGAAATTTGAAGCGAGTCTAGCGCTTTCTCTTTTGAAAGATAGCTGGCCGCTTATCTTGAGTGGAGTTGTTATTTCAATTTATATGAAGATAGATCAAGTAATGATTAAAGAAATGTTAGGTCCTGGTGCAGTTGGTCAGTACGCAGCTGCAGCAAGGCTAAGCGAGGCTTGGTACTTTATCCCTGTGGTTATATGTTCTTCGCTGTTTCCCGCTCTTATTAATATCAAGAAGAAAAGTAAAGAGTTGTATTATGCAAGGCTTCAAAAGCTATACGATTTAATGGTGTGGTTAGGTCTTTCTGTTGCGCTGCCGGTGGCATTTTTAAGTGATTGGATAATAGGTTTTCTTTATGGGGAACAATATAGTCAAGCTGGGAGTGTGCTTATAATACATATATGGGCAGGTGTTTTTGTGTTTTTAGGTGTGGCTTGCGGGAAGTATCTGACAGCTGAAAATTTTACAAAAAAATATTTTCACAGGACTTTATTTGGTGCAATACTAAATGTAGTTCTGAATTATGTATTAATTCCAAAATATGGAATAAGCGGAGCCGCTATAGCGACATTGACAGGTCAATTTGCAGCAAATTATGCGTATGATTTCTTTGATCCAGATTTGCATAGTCAACTAAGAATGAAAACCAAGAGTTTTTTCCCGATACACCTTTTAAGGACTTAGGGTATTGGGTCAATATGCAGAGCTTTCAAAACACGTTGTCAATTTTATTAGAGGGAAGATTTAAATGAATTGTCCAACTTGTACAGCCTATTGCGATACTGTATTTTTAGATATATTTGATGATCGATATGGTTATCCTAAGGTATTTAACCTCTATCAATGTAATGAATGTAGGCATAAATTTTTGCAGCATAGCTTTTCTTCTAATGATTTAGAGGACTTATATACTAACTATTACCCTCGATCTAAGTTTTCAATACAGGATTACACCCCTCTAACATTTAAGAATAATTTTATAAGTTGGTTTGACGGAGACAGAAGGGCACACACTTATGTGCCGAAAAATATTAGAGTTTTGGACATTGGCTGTGGTTTTGGGGAATCTATTGGCTACCACAATGCTAGGGGTTGTGATGCATACGGTGTTGAGGCAGATGCCAATATTCAAAAGATTAAAGATAAATTTGGCTTAAACATAAAAGTAGGCTTATTCAATGCAGATGATTATGAAGCTGATTTTTTTGATTATGTGACTCTTGATCAGGTTCTGGAGCATACAGTCAATCCGATTGAAATTTTATGTGGCGTATCTAAAATTCTAAAACCGAATGGAAGGGTAGTTATCACTATTCCAAACTCAAATGGGTGGGGCGCAAAATTGTTTGGCCGTAGATGGATTAATTGGCACATCCCTTATCATCTACAGCTTTTTTCAAGAGAATCCATTCAATTAGCTGCGGATAAAACTGATTTTGAAATTCAGACAATCAAAACTGTAACAACTTCGGAATGGCTGCATTATCAGTGGATGAGCTTAATTTCGTATCCAGAATTAGGCGTTAAATCAATATTTTGGGGCGGTGAAGCAAGGAGTGTAAAAAAAACATCAATTCGTTATATTGGGTTTGTTTTTTTCACGATTTTGCATAAATTGAGAGTAAACCACGTCATTACGAGACTGTTTGATTCTATTAGTTTGGGCGATTGCTTCATAATTATTCTTCATAAGAAGCATTAGGGGCTATATTTTTTAATCTAATCGTAGTTTTGGAAAAGCTATCGGAGGTTTGCTAAGTATCCTAGTGCTCAGTCATTTTAAGTTTAGAATTTATGATTATGTATAAGGAAGGTATGCAGTTGAGACCTCTTAAGATACTGTATATAAGAAATTTTAAAAAGATACCAGAGGTTTTGGGTCGGTGAATTTAAGTCTAATAATCGCAAAAAACTCCATGCAAAATTTTGCTTGCAGTGTTATAAAAACCGTTTAATTAGTTAAGGGTTATGAATAAATCGAATAACTCGCACTTTATCGTTATCAATAAAATATTAATATTAATATTTGTATTGATTTTTTTGTGGACCCCATTAATTCCATCCTCTGACATTCTGCAAGGTTTTTTTATTTTTATTGATTGGATTTATGGCTTTAGTGTTGTTGAAGGCGAAGTTAAGTGCTTCTAAGTGGTTTTTAATATTTTTTGTCGCAACAATAACATGTATGTCCTATTTCAACATTCCCAAGGGAAATGGTCATATTTTTTCTTATTCCGCTTTATTGGCTGGAATCATAATTTATAAAGATAGTACTAGTGCGTTAATAAGACAATGCTTCTCATATACATCATATGATTTATTATTGTGGATGAGTGGGCTAACACTAATTTTGATTAATTTTACTTGGCGAGAGACATCTGATTTAGGTAGGTATGCGTCTTTTTCGGGAGAGCCAAATAATGATGCTGTCTATTTTTTTACACAGATTGTATTAACTTCTTTTTTTATAAATAATAATAAAATTAAACAGATTTTTTTGGTATTAATGTTGCTATCTCTTGTGGTTATTACGGGATCTAGGATGCTTGTTCTTATGGTGCTAAGTTATTATTTTCTATCCAGGTTCTCAAACTACAAAACGTTTATTAATTTTTCTGGGGTTGTGATTTTTATATCTAGTTTTGCAACTCAGTTTGTCATTGCTGGCTATTTAAGTTATATCGAATTGTTGCCAAATAGCGGCAACAGTATTGGACTAATAGACAGAGTAGTAAATATTAATGATGACAGCAATATACAGAGGATAGCGTCATTTATATATGCTTTTAATGATTATACAAGTTCGTTAGAAAATATTCTCTGGGGGTCGCATCAATATAAGGCCGATAATTTACCTGATAATGTTATTTTTGTGCATCAATGGGTTTTGGGGATGTTAATTAATTTTGGATTAGTTTATACAATTATGTTCTCATGTTTTTTTATTTATTTAGTATTCTCTATTAATCGAAAATTTAAGCCTGTGCTTTACTCACTGATTTTAGGCGCCGGAATTCTTCATCAATTTGTATTGCTGGCACCTGTGATGTTTGTTTTATTAATTAGTTTTGTGGATAGTAATTCACATATTAACTTGAAAATGAATTTGATTGAAAAGTCTATTTTTAATAGAAAATTATTGTTTGAGTTTAAAAAATACAGATAAAGTGCAACTAAACTTTCATATAAAGATAGTGGCTTTACACCTTGAGATATGTTTAAACCTAACTAGGTACTTACTAAAACAGTCAGTATGATCGATAGTCGAATTATCATTACGGAAAATATGTAGATGCTTTATATTTTATTACCTGTTCACAACCGTAGAGAGGTTACACAAAGGCTTGTTAAATGCCTAAAGAGTCAGACGTTTCAAGATTTTAAATTAATTTTGATTGACGATGGCTCAACTGATGATACGGATAAAATGGTTGTTGGGTTTTTGCCAAAAACAAAGATTATATATGGGGATGGTAATTTGTGGTGGGCAGGTGGCTTGCAAAAGGGGTATGAGCTCTTATCAACGATGGAGTTAAGTCCAACTGATGCGGTTTTGCTCATCAATGATGATACAGAGTTTGAAAGTGATTTTCTGCAAAGAGCGTTGAACATTCTTGATAGAAAAAGCAGTATTGCTTTGAAAGCTTGGAGTATGGATAAATATTCAGGCGAAAGATCTGATGGGTATATGATTGGAAACTTGGATAAGTTTACTTTTAGTGATACGGACAACGGAGTGTTAGCCAATTGTGCATCAACTAGGGGCTTATTTTTGAGAGCTATAGATTTTATTGATATTGGTGGTTTTATACCCGATAAATTACCGCATTATCTATCTGATTATGAATTCACGATGCGAGCAGCCAATAGGGGTTACAAGATCCATTGTGATGATGCACTTCACTTAGTATCCGACAGTAAAGAGTCTGGGCACCATATCATTGACTACCAAACTTTTGGCGAATTTAAAGATAAATTTCTCTCTATTAAGTGCCCTGTTAATCCTAAATATTTAATTACCTTTGTTAAATTAACGTCTACTAATAGGTTTTATATGTTAACTAATATTGTGAAAATTACAATAAAGGCTCGGATAAAAATACTCATGGCTTTTATATTTTTGTTTGGTAAAAAAAGTATCGATGTTAGTCATTTTTCAAGAAATTTTATAAAGAGGTAGAGTAATGAAATCTCATCCTCTTGCCCCCATTGTTTTGTTCGTCTACAACCGTCCTTGGCATACGCAACAAACCATTGAGGCTCTACAAAACAATGAGCTTGCAAGTGAAAGTGAACTCTTTATTTATGCTGATGGTGCTAAGAATAACAAGGCGAACGAGGGTGTCAAAAAAGTTAGGAATTATATTAAAACCGTTGATGGTTTTAGCAAGGTAACCATTATTGAGCGAGAAAATAATTTGGGTCTGGCTGATTCTATTATTGATGGCGTAACTCAAACGGTGAATAAATATGGTCGAGTAATTGTACTGGAAGATGATTTGGTCACTAGTTCGTATTTTTTGCGTTTTATGAACGATGCTTTGGAGGTGTACAAGTATAATAATGAGGTCGCTAGCATTCATGGATATCTTTACCCAATTGATAATATGATAGGCGTGCCTGACACTTTTTTTATCAAAGGAGCGGATTGTTGGGGGTGGGCCACGTGGGCGCGGAGTTGGGAATTGTTCGAGCTTAATGGGCAAAAATTACTGGATGAATTACAATATAAAAAACTACAAAAAGAAGCAGATTTTAATAATAGTTATGGCTATTCAAGAATGCTAAAAGATCAAATAAATGGCAAAAACAACTCATGGGCCATACGATGGTATATGAGTTGTTTTTTACAAAATAAATTAACGCTTTATCCAAAACGATCTTACGTCCAAAATATTGGTAATGACGACTCTGGTACGCACTGCAGTCAAACAGATCAATTCTTTATTGATGTTCTGTCTCATGAGCCAATGCAATTAAATAAAGTAGCTGTGGTCTCGGAAGATGCAAATGCTAGAGAATATATGGAGAAGTACTTTAGAAGAGTCAAACAAAATTTATTAACCAAAATATTTAAAAAGATAAAACAGAGTGTTGTCCGATGAAAGAATTGTTAAAACTTTGGATACCGCCTATATTATTACAAGTTTTTAGAAATTTAAACCCCAAAGGAATCAGATTTATTGGTCAATACTCTTCATGGGAAGAGGCTGATGTGAATGCCGATGGGTACGATAATGCGGGCATTCTAGAGAAGATTAAGGCAGCGACTTTAAAGGTAAAAAATGGAGATGCTTCTTGTGAGAGGGATGCTGTTCTGTTTGATGTTCCTCAGTATGCGTGGCCAAGTTTGGCTTGCTTAATGCATGTAGCCGCATGTGAAAAAGGAAGGTTAAGCGTTCTTGATTTTGGCGGTAGTTTAGGGAGTTCTTACTTTCTTAACAGAAAGTTTTTACGCGGTTTGAGTGTCGAGTGGTCAATAATTGAGCAACCTCATTTTGTGGAGTTTGGAAAGCAAGAAATTGCTGATGATATTTTATTATTTTATAAAGATATAGATGAGTGTTTATTAGAAAGAACGCCCAATTGCTTGTTCCTATCAAGCGTTCTCCAATATCTTGAAGCCCCTTATCAATGGTTAGAAATTTTTGTTAATTTAAGTATTGATTATATTGTGTTAGATAGAATGCCATTCTCCAAGACACAGACAGAATTTATTCAAATTCAAGAGGTTCCTAGCGCAATATATAAGGCCAGTTACCCTTTGCATATTCTGTGTAAAGACAGAGTTATTGATTTTATGAACGAATCCGGGTACAGGTTGATTGAAGCATTTTCGCCAGATGTTGGCGCAGAAACAAGTGACTTCTATCCGCATGGTTTGTTTTTCAAAAGATTGGAAGTTTAAATATGGCCTATTTGATTACTATACCTGAGTTTTCTGATAACCGAGGGTGTTTGTGCGTTGTAGAAAATGTACTGCCTTTTGAAATAAAACGAATATATTATATATCTGATGTTAAAGGAAAAAGGGGCGGGCATCGCCACAAAAAAACAATACAGGCCCTAATATGCTTGTCTGGAAGTTGTGAAATTTTTGTGAATAACGGCAACGACGCAATTACCTTTAAACTTGACAAGAATAATAAATGTCTGATCGTAGGTCCCGACGATTGGCATACAATGGATGATTTTTCTAAATCTGCCACATTGTTAGTTCTGGCTTCCGAGCTTTACGATTCGGCTGATTATATCGACGAGCCTTATTCATGATTGAATACGAGAATTTGGGTAAATTAAACTCTCCATTCTTTGAAGAGTTCCGGCGCTCATTTGACAATACTTTAAAGAGTGGTTGGTATATTTTAGGACAAAATGTCGACAAGTTTGAGCAAGATTTTTCTGAATATATAGGTGTAGAACATGGGGTTGGGGTTGCTAGTGGCTTAGATGCCTTATTGTTGGCGTTGCAAGCTTTAAGCCTTGAGGTTGGCGACGAGGTTATTGTTCCTTCTAATACCTATATTGCCACTATTATTGCTATTACTCAAGCTGGCTTGAAGCCAGTATTGGTTGAACCAGACCCTCAAACTTACAATATAGACCCTAATAAGATAGAGCAGAGTATTTCTAATAGGACAAAAGCCATTATGGTTGTCCATCTCTACGGCAAGTCTTGTGAGATGGACCCAATTCTTGCCCTTTGTAAGCAATATAATTTAAATTTAATTGAAGATTGTGCCCAATCGCATGGCGCAATGTACAAAAATAAAAAAACAGGCAGTTTTGGTGATTTCGGTTGCTTTAGTTTTTACCCTACAAAAAATTTAGGGGCGCTTGGAGATGCTGGTGCAATTGTATGCAAGGATGAAAAGCTGGCCAACAAGGTTAGACTATTAAGGAATTATGGCTCGAGTAGGAAATACCATAATGAGGTAATTGGATACAATTCTCGATTAGACGAAGTGCAAGCAGGTTTTTTAAACATTAAATTACAAGCATTGGATGAAATCACTAACCATAAAAGAATATTGGCAGAATTGTATCTCAAGATGCTGGACAGTCGATTTGTGAAGCCAGTACTTAATGATGATTTTTTTGATGTTTATCATATTTTTAATATCAGGTATAAAGAGCGCGACAAATTAAAGAGTTATTTATTTGAAAATGGCATTCAGACCGAAATACACTATCCAGTTGCTCCACATAAACAAAAAGCAATGAAAAAAATTTGCAAAGACGACTATCCAATTTCCGAAGAAATACACAAAACTACTTTGAGCCTGCCAATTTCTTTCTTCCATACCAAAGAGGATGTGATTAGAGTTTGTGAGGTGATAAATGAATTTGTCTAGGTGTGAGTCATATGAGTAAGAAAAACTTTTGCACGTTATTTGATAGTAATTATTTATTAAAAGGTGTCGCTATGCTTCAAAGCTTAAAGAAGTATTGCCCTGATGCACATGTCTATGTTTTGTGCATGGATTCCAAAACGCAGGAAATTCTTGGCCGACTTAGCTTAACGTTTGTTACATGTGTGTTATTAGCGGATGTTGAGGATGAGGATTTGTTGCGAGTTAAGAAAGATCGAGATGTAGCGGAATATTGCTGGACGCTTTCATCTTGCTTTACTTGGTATGTTCTTCAAAAAAATTCATCTATTGAATTTTTAACATACCTTGATGCTGATCTTTTGTTTTACTCCTCTGTATCCCCTATTTTTGACGAAATAGGTTGTAGTTCAATTGCTATTATTGAGCATCGGTTTACACCCAGACTAAAAAGCCTTGAAGTAAACGGAAGATTTTGTGTTGAGTGGGTAAGTTTCCGTCGAAACGAAGAAGGCCTGGCCTGTTTGTCTAAATGGCGAGATCAGTGCATCGAGTGGTGTTACTACAGGTTAGAAGAAAACCGTATGGGCGATCAGAAATATTTAGATGAGTGGCCCAACCTTTATCCTTCCTGTCATATTATTCAGCATATTGGCGCGGGTGTTGCTCCTTGGAATTACGCACAGTATAAATTCGATATTGAGAGGGGTGACAATATTTTTGTAGATGATGTGCCTCTTATATTCTATCATTTTCATCAATTTCAATTACTCAATAATGGTCGTTTTGATCGTCTCTCTAAGTTTTATACGGATGAATGCACTGAGCCATCTCCAATCTACCTAGCATATGAAAAGGCTCTTGAAAACCTTCTAAAGACAGTACGTGATATTGAGCCATATTTTTCTTTAGGACTTAAGCCCGTGTTAATTATAGATTTAAGGCGATGGATACAATATTTTTTTCCTAGTGTTGTAAAGAATGCCTTGCGTAGAGTGATAAAATTGTAGGTTAAAGACGTGAAAGTTTCTATTATTACCGTTGTGTATAACAATGTGGCAACCATTCAATGCGCAATTGATTCTGTATTGAGTTAAACATAGGAAAATATTGAATATGTTATTGTTGATGGTGGCAGTGATGATGGCATGGTGGGTTCTGCCATTGTTCGTAACCTTAGTTTAGATACTAGTATTGAATTGGTTCTGGCTTCTCGCAGTGAGCTGGATCTGTTGGACACATTTGCTGTAACGCGATTTTTTGATGGACAACAACCCGATCGAGTGTACTTAGCCGCAGCACGGGTGGGTGGCATTCATGCGAATAATACTTATCCTGCGGAATTTATAAGTCAAAATTTGCTCATTCATAACATTATGATGCAAGCCGCCCATAACAGCGGCGTCCAACAATTGTTGTTTTTGGGTAGTTCCTGTATTTATCCTTAGCTAGCAGCGCAGCCTATGGTCGAAGAGGCATTACTTACGGGGCAGTTAGAATCCACTAACGAACCTTATGCCGTTTCTAAAATTTCAGGAATAAAACTTTGCGAATCTTATAATCGTCAATTTGGTACCGATTACCGCAGCGTCATGCCAACAAACTTATATGGCCCTAAAGATAATTTTGATCCTCAGAACTCGCATATTATTCCTGCCATGATGCGGCGTTTTCATGAGGCTAAAATAGCCGATGACAAAGAAGTGGTTGTTTGGGGTACAGGCAAACCTATGCGTGAGTTTTTACATGTGGATGACATAGCTGCGGCTTCTGTGCATGTTATGAACTTACCTCAGCCGAATTTAAGTTGCCTGTACCCAATGAGATGTGCTCGCATATTAATGTGGGCACAGGGGTGGGTTGCACTATTCGTGAATTAGCTGAAACCATGGCTGAGGCCGTGGGGTTTGCGGGTGTATTAGTTTTCGATGCTTCAAAGCCTGATGGTCCGCCACGTAAGTTGCTGTCTGTTGAGCTTTTGAGCTTTTGAAGAATTTGGGTTGGGAGTATTCAATTTCTTTACATGATGGGTTGGTGAATACGTATGCGTGGTTTTTTGAAGATGCAGAGTCGTTGCGGGAAAGTTGATATCGCTTCGCTCGGGGTCAAACTTAAGGTCTGGCCCTTTATCAGGGATGTTTATGAATAATCAAGTTTTTAATCCGGTGGTCATGGCTGGCGGTGTTGGTGGCCGGTTATGGCCTTTGTCGCGTGCGGCTTTTCCCAAATAATTTCAGAGTTTGGTGAACCCTGATTCTGGCCTTTCTATGTTGCAGCAAACCTTGGTTCGCTTAAAGGGATTGCAGATTGGGCACGGACAAGTGATTTGCAGCCAAGACCATCGATTCTTGGCAGCGGGGCAGGTGCAAGCCCTTGGTTTGGCATATGCAACGGATGTGGTGCTAGAGCCAGTTGGCCGCAACACGGCTCCAGCGGCATTGGTCGCGGCTTTACGTTTGCAAGCGTTGGACAACGACGAACCTATGCTGTTGCTTGCAGCAGACCCCGCTATAGCTGATGTGGCGGCTTTTCAGGGGGCGTTGCAAAAAGCCCACGTCTTAGCTTGTGGTGGGTACGTGGTTACTCTGGGTATTAAGCCCACATTTGCGTGCACAGGCTATGGTTATATCCACTGTGGTACGGAGTTACCTGCTGGTTATGCGGTGGATATTTTTGTAGAAAAGCCAAATCAAGCCCTGGCTAGTGAATATGTGAACAGTGGTGAGTATCTGTGGAACAGCGGCATGTTTATTGCTAAGCCCAGCACCTTAATAACTGAGGCTCGCCAGTATTGTTCGGCCTTGTTGCAGCAGTGTCAGGCTGTAGTGCAGCAAAGCTACGAAGATTTGGATTTTGTGCGCTTGCCAGAAAATGAGTTTGGTTTGTGCGAAGATATTTCTGTCGATTACGTCATTATGGAACACACTGTTAAAGCGGTCGTGGTGCCTATGAGTTGTGGTTGGAGCGATGTGGGTGATTTGTTGGCTCTTAAAGAAGCCAACCAAACGGACAGCAATGGTAATGTGGTTAGCGGGGATGTTGAAAATTTGGCCACGACTAACTGTATTATCCAAGCAGAAAGTAAGTTGGTCGCTACTTTGGGGGTTAATGATTTAGCGATTATTGAAACCAAGGGTGCGGTCTTGGTGGCTGATTTATCACAGTTGCAAAAAATTAAAAAACTGGTGGCGCAGCTAAAGCAGCGAGAAGAGCTGGACCACCACTGTGAAGTATTCAGGCCCTGGGGCAGCTATGACAGTGTGGACCATGGGCCTAATTACCAGGTTAAGAAAATCTCGGTGAACCCTGGGGCTAAGTTAAGTTTGCAGCGCCATCAACATAGGGCCGAGCACTGGGTTGTAGTGCAAGGCACTGCAACAGTGCATTTAAACGGTGCGGCGCACGTGTTGCATGCTAACGATTCCATTTATATTTCCAAAACGGCGGTACACAGCTTGACGAATAACACCAACGAGCCTTTGTATTTGATTGAGGTGCAGTCGGGTAGTTATTTGGGCGAAGACGACATTGAGCGGTTGGAAGATGTGTATGGGAGACTAGATGAAAAGTACTAAATATCCAAAAATTTCAGTTATTACCGCCTCATACAATCGAGTTAATACTATTAACTCAAGTATCGAAAGTTTAAAAGGACAGTCATACCCTAATATAGAACACGTTTATGTTGATGGCGGTTCTGTAGATGGAACAATTGACTTGATTCAGAGGGCACTCACTAACTATGATAAATTTGTTACAGAACCTGATAACGGTATATACGATGCACTAAATAAAGGTATAACAATGTCTACTGGTGATGTTGTAGGATTGTTGCATTCGGATGACTATTTTTCGGACAAAAATGTTCTGGCAGATGTGGCAAAACATTTTTTGGATAAAGAAGTTGATCTTGTATATGGTGATTTATCTTATGTGTCAGGTGATTCGTGTCGAGTTGTTCGCAGGTGGGAATCAGGAGCATTTGATAAAAAACGTTTGAAGTATGGCTGGATGCCTCCTCACCCTACGGTTTTTATTAGGAAATCGGTTTTTGAGAAAATAGGGGTTTACGATGCGTCGTACAGAATTGCAGCTGATTATGACTTTTTGCTTAGATGCTTACAGGCTGATTTAGTAATACGATATATTCCTAGAAATTTAGTCAATATGCGTGTTGGTGGTGCGAGTAATGCCAATTTAGCCAATCTTATAAAAAAATCTAAAGAGGATCTCAAAAGTATCCGAAGAAATCGAGTTGGTGGTTGGTTAACGTTATTGTATAAAAATTTATCCAAGATAATGCAATTTTTATAGTTTATAAAGCACGGGGAAAGGGGAATAACGTCAGAGTTAGTGTTGGTTCCCAGTGTTTCTTTAACTGGACGTATGGTATTAAGACGTGGGTATAATAAACGCATGCCTAAGGTTGATTTATAATCTCCAGTTTCTTAAATATTTCATCGCGGTTGAGTCGCTCTTCCAGCCACCCTTTAACATAATTTTCTCCAAGGGTTCACCTTGTTCCAGTAGATCAAGTGCGGCGCCCACTCTAAATGAATGGCCACTCAGCAACGGAGTATCTGAATTCGCGTTAATAGTTCTTTGAAGTGTTTTCAGTATCACGCTGACCGATGAAGGGCAGAGGTATTGCCCTATATGGCCATTACGTCTGATTGACCTTAAGATAAAGCCATTGTCGCCGACTATATTTTGCCATTGGTGAAGTAGGTTTAATAGCTCTTCGCTAATAGGTATGATTTTACCAGTACCAAATTGATCTGTTTTAGAAAAGTTTAGCTTGAT
>NZ_CAJWCF010000103.1 GCF_913020055.1 uncultured Paraglaciecola sp.
AGCCAAGAGGCGAGTTCTTCCATACCAACTGGACTGGACGTGGTGGTAATACTTCATCGTCTACTTATAACGCTTAAGGCGTTTTAAGATAAACAAAAGGCCGTAACTTGTGCTCAAGTTACGGCCTTTTTTCTGTCTATAAGACTATACTAATGACGATTGCTCGCAATACAAGATTAGAAACGATATCCAGCAGTAATTGAATACACAACAGGATCAATGCTTACATCAACACTTCCTGCTGAGCCATTTAGCTCAAAACTTGCTTCGGTGTCTATATCCATCCAACGAACAGAGGCATTAACCAACCATTTATCATCAAGCATATAGTCGAACCCCAACTGAGCAGCCAAACCAAAGGAGTTGTCTAAATCGAGTTTGCTGAAACCTGCGCTGGTATTAGCATCGGTAAATTTTTCATCAAAAAATAGGGTGTAGTTAATACCTGCTCCAACATAAGGCTGAAACTTAGCACTGGGCTCTAAAAAGTAATAGTTAGCACTAACCGTAGGGGGTAACTGTTTGGTGCTACCTAATGGGCCTACAGTATTCAAGACTATATCGTGACTAAAGGGTGTGGCAGCCAACACCTCAATGGCAAGCTGTGGGCTATAGAAATACACAAAATTTAAACCCAATTGGGTATTGCTATCAACATTTACTCCAACCCCTAAATCTGCTCCGCCCACGTTAACATTGGTACTTGAGTCATCTGGTGCAACATTTGTCATTCCAACGCGTACCACCCAATCACCTTGCTCATAGGCAAAAACTGGACTGATTGTGCTTAATAAAGTACCTGCAATAGCTACTGATAAAACTAACTTTTTCATATATTTGTCTCTGTATATTAATGAATACATCAATTTTAAATGACTCACTAATCTCATGACTGATCTAAAACAATGTTTGTCTTTGTTTTGTGGATGCTTGCTCAAAAAAATAACTTGATTTTGCAGTATGATTTTTAAGCGAAAATTGCTACTTGCTAGGTGCTGTGGGAGTATATGAATTCGGCAACTAAATAAGGATTATGTATGTTAGCCAATATTCAAGGGGGGTATTTAAGCCCACCTAGCTTTAATCAGATTAAGCGCTTTGTTGAATGGAATGGCGAAAATTTCGAATGGGTATTAGTGGTGCTGTTGTGTGCGGGCTTAGTCCTTTCGTCATTGCATGACAATAAAATAACTAAAATGGTGGTTGAGCAACCGCAACGCAACGATTTTTTCTTTGTCGACTATTTCGCCATAGATGATGATTCTGATGCGAAGTATCGTTATGTACCTTTGAGGGTGATGGAGGTTAAAGGTAATTCGTTAGTCTTTAAAGTAGGCAATGTGGCTCAGACTAAGAGGTTGTCACCCACAAAACATGTAAAGGCTGACAGAGCCATGCACAAACGCTACTACCGTAAAGAAACCTTGGAATTGAGTTTGGCGCAGATAGCAGACTTGTATCAATCGAATGCCATTTATGCGGCTGTCAGGCCTAGGAATATCTTTGTTAATGGCTGGGTTGTGATGAATCGAAGTGAACTTTAATCCCACTGTCTAATGAAGACAAAAAACGCCGACTCATATTTTTATAAGTCGGCGTTTTTGTTTTTAAGTGAATCTGTCTTCTGCCTTTATAACTATTGGTTGTTATTTTTGGCAATCAAAGTGCTATCTGTACACCATGATTAGTCCCTACCTCTCGAAGACGAGATCCCTCGTTGAGCCATATAAAGCAGATACTGGGCCAAAATTTTTTATTAAGTAAAACAGTGAGTTATATGATTTTAAAAACATTAATGTCGGATGGCTGCACGCTCTTTGTGAAAAATCCGTTGGAAATCACCAAAAGAGTGCGCTAGACCAGATAGTCTAACTAATCCAGTTCAGGTTAACTAACAAACTGCTGCCAAGATTTGAGCAAAGTCTCCAAATCAGCTAAACCACAACCTGATTGAATATGTAAATCGCCTAACTCTTGGCTTTCGTCATCTTCAGATGGTGCAATGTCTTGGATATGATTGTTGTTTAAAATCAGTTCAACTTCGTCTTTATCGAACTGTAAATGATATTCCTTTCCTGCGTGCTGATAACTAATAAGTTGGTTGGATTGCAGTTGTTGGATAATGTTGAGTAACAGGGTTATTTGGGCAAAGTCTTGGGCGATTTCATGACTTAACCAATCACCAAAAGCTTCACATTCAAGTTCACATGAAGCGACGGGATTCCCAAAAATATCGTGGGAAAATTGATAGTCCATAAGATGTTACCTAATGCTGGAATCTGGACTTTGATTATACTCTAAACCGGTTGTTGCTTGTGGGAAAATAACAACTCATACATCTAGCTGCATGGCGATCATACTTGAGTCGTTTAATTTACGGGCAGATGAACTACCTTCCAGTAACTGTCTAAAATGTCGACTATGTTAATCAAACCTTCACCTACTTCATCTTTGATAAAATAACCGGCAATATTCAATTCATAACTTTTGAAAATATCTTGCTCATTTTGTGAAGTAGTGAAAACAAATACCACACTATTTTTGTAATGGCTGTCTGCTCGCAATTTAGTTAAAAACTCTAAACCATTCATACGAGGCATTTGCAGGTCTAACAATATAACAAATGGGCGATTGATTTTCTCTACGGTGAGAAATTCAAATGCCTCTACCCCGTCTTTTGCGCGTATTATTGGGTTGACCATTTTACGTCGATTAAACTCTCTTTTGATGCTCATGGCATCAATATCATCATCTTCAATTAAAAACAGGGAAACTTCTTTGGAGTTGGTTTTACTCATTGATTGCTGATCTCCGATTTGGGCCAAATGACAATAAAGGTTGCTCCTTTGCCTATATCTGACTCGATTGAAATGCTTCCTGAATAATTGGTTAATGCTTTTTCTACCATTGCTAGTCCCAATCCACTACCTTCAACTTCATCCCTTGGTTTAAGGGTCTGAAATTTCATAAATATTTTTTCATGTAACGCAGGCGCAATACCTGGCCCATCATCTGTTACGGTAAGGTGATAATTGTTTTTTAATAGTTTGCACTTGATCTTGATCAGGCCGGATTGTTTATCGTGATGTTTTATTGCGTTAGACATTAAATTTGTAAGCACCAACTCTAGTGGTAGCTTAGGTAATACTAAATCCGTGTCGTCTACTTCAATTACAAAACCTTCTGGCAAGTCTAATAATTGAACACAATGGTTTGCTGATTCTCGTAAATTAAGGGTTTGAGGAATGCCGTCGTTTTTGCCGACTCTTGAATAATCAAGTAAGTCCTTGAGCAACATATTCATTCTATCAATGCGGTTTTTAATCATGCCAAAGTGTTCAAGGCTTTCTCCTTGCAACACTTCAGCAGCGTCTTCCTCAATCCATGATGCTAAACGCTTGATGGCATTCAGTGGTGCCTTTAAATCGTGGGAAGCGATATAGGCAAACTCGTCTAGGTCGCTATTCGACTTTTCCAACCTTTGGATGAGATCCTCTCGTTCGGTCACATCTCTTGCTACACCTAATATATAGGCTTTGCCTTCACTATCTTCAAATCGTGTTTTTGTGGTAAATAGGGTACGAATCTCACCATTTGGAAAGGCTATCTTTTCTGTCGTTACGGTTTTACCTTGCTCGAAGGCTAACTTATCTTGTGCTAGGAAGGCCTCGGCTTCATCATCATCAAATTCTTCTAATGTCGTGTATCCAATGACCTTGTTTCGCGCTTCTTCAGGAAATAAGGACAAAAAAGCTGAATTAGCGTGCTGTATTTTAAAGTCGCTATCTTTGGCAAATATTAGATCTGGGTTGTTTTCGGAAATTAACTGGTAGAGATTTTTTAATTTTGATAATTCGTGGTCTTTTCTATGTATCTCTAACTGCGATACCACATCTTTTGCCAATAGTTTTAATATGGATTTTTGCTGTTTATCTAAGTTGTTTGGCTTAGTGTCAAAAACACACAGTGCACCGAATGTTTGTTTATCGCTATTGACGAGCGGCACTCCAGCGTAATATCGAATGTTGGGTGCTTTAACAACACATTCACTTTCTTTAGTTCGATTATCAAGCAGGGTGTCAGAAATTTCTACGCTATTGATTTGATTTATTGTGAGGGTACTAAAGCCCTTTTTTCGTTCTATTTCGCTAGGGAAACGGCCAACTTGTGATGCCACCCATGACTTGTCGGCATCGATAAAACTAATCATGGCAAAGGGTTTGTCACAGCCTTCAGTAGCAAAATTCACTATGTCATCAAACAATTCATTTATGCCATCATCCGTGAGGTGGTATTTTTCTAATGTTTGGGTCCTTAGTTCTTCATGAGATGGCATGGTGTCTCCTAGACAAAATTAGATTAAAAATTAAGCGTAATTATGCATGTAAATTCTTGATAACAATTGACTGAAAATTTATTCAAAGTACTCCAATCTCGATTTTTAAATCTTCAGTGCTCGATTCACCTTTGATTAGAAATCCCTTAACAAACTCATATTGCATGGCGCGCACTTTTTCTTGCGGGTCGTCTGATCCTGAATACATCAATATTTGGCAGATATCTAAGTTAAGTTGTGCTTTTAACTCAGAGAATTTTTGCAGAAATTCAAAGCCACCCATGATTGGCATGTTGACGTCTAGAATGATGATAGCCGGTGGAAAATTAGCGCCGTACTGTTGCTGGTTCTGGGTATAGTTGGATAAAAACTCTAGCCCAGATGTGCCATCGTTTTTTTGCACAATTTCACTTACACCAATTTTTTTAAGTTGATGACTTAACATGTAGCGTTCAATTTCACTATCATCAATAATCAAAACGCTTGGCTGTTGCATAACAAAGGGTCACTTAAAATAGTAAAAGGTTTTATAGCACATAAAGCTTAGGTGTTCGTAACAATCAGCCTCTCTTCGTTACTAAAGTATAATAAAATCAAGTCTTTGACATAGGGGTGAACACAGAGCCCGAGCGCTCTAGTTCAGTTAAATATACCCTAACATCGAACTCAACCTGATGATATTCAGGCAGCATATGTTGGCACAGTTGATAAAATGCTTTGTTGTGTTGTTTTTCTTTTAAGTGGGCCAATTCGTGCACCACTATCATATTTAAAAAAGCCTCTGGGGTGTTTTTAAATAAGGTGCTGACACGCAGCTCATTCTTACTTTTTAACTTACCGCCTTGCACCCTAGACACATAACTGTGTAAACCTAAAGCGTGATTAACGATATGAATTTTGCTGTCGTATATTATTTTGCTTAACGGGGCAGTCTTTTTCAAATACTGATTCTTTAACGACATAGTGTAGTCACGCAAGTCATTGTCGTTGGCTACTTTGTGTATGTTTGGATAACGACTTCGCAACCAATCACCCAATTTATTGGCATCGACCAACTGGCGAATTTCGTTCTGCAAATGAACAGGGTAGTGAGCTAAATAGGGTAAATTTTGAGACATTTAGTAAACCTTAGAATCAATAGACCCTAGTAACGAGATCGTTATTCTACGTTTTTAGAAACAACTAGTCGCTGAATTTTGCATTGACATATGAAATATCATATATATGATATTTCATATGTTTAATTTTTGCTATTGATCTTCATGACTCCAGTTGTGTTTTATAAATGTTTATCTGAAGACACGCGTTTGAAGTGTTTGTTATTGATCACGCTCAAAAGTGAGTTATGTGTATGTGATTTAATTAGCGCACTGAAGTTAAGCCAGCCAAAAGTGTCGCGACATTTAGCCGAATTGCGTAAATGCGGAATTCTATCTGATCATAGACGTGGCAAATGGGTGTTTTATCAGCTTAATCAAACGTTACCTAAATGGGCACTAGAAGTACTTAGACTTACCACAAAGGAAAACCCTTCATACTTAAACGATTGTTTAAATAATCTTGATACAGCCAAACTAACCGATAATTGCTGTTAACTTTTTAGCGGAACCCTTGAATGAAAATTTTATATATTTGTACCCATAATCGCTGTCGTAGTATTTTGTCAGAAGCCATCACCAACCATTTTGCTGATGGTAAAATTGTAGCAAAAAGTGCTGGTAGCCAACCAGTCGGTGAGGTACATCCGCTGTCGATTAAATATCTACAAGAGGCTGGTATTTCTACCGATGGCTTATGCAGTCAGTCTTGGGATGATTTTGAAGAGTTTGCGCCTGATTTAGTGATCACTGTATGCGATTCTGCTGCTGGTGAATCCTGCCCGGTTTGGTTTGGAAAAAGCCTAAAAGTGCATTGGGGTTTAGCGGACCCTTCAAAGTTACAAGGGGATGATACAGTTGTAGCTGATGCTTTTAGAGCGACAATCGAGCAGATTAAACAAAGAGTAGAACAATTGATAAAGCTCGATGTTGATGTAAAAGATAAAATAGCTTTTAAAGCTGCACTGGCCAATTTGGGGGCAAATTAATGTCTGCTTCTTTTTCGGATATGCCGAACCTTGATAACACACAATTTCACTGTCCGAGCGTTGATGATTTTGCCAAGCAAAACGCCGAACATAAGCCTAAGATTCTTTTGCTCTATGGCTCACTACGAGTCCGATCTTTTAGTCGATTGGTGGTTGAAGAGTCAGCACGTTTGTTACAAGCCATGGGAGCTGAAACTCGGGTTTTTGATCCAACAGGTTTACCCTTACCAGATGGCGACGATGCAACTCATGCAAAAGTAGTGGAATTACGTGAATTGATGATGTGGTCTGAAGGCCAAGTGTGGTGTTCTCCAGAGCGTCATGGTGCAATGACCGGAATTTTGAAAAGCCAAATTGATTGGGTGCCTTTGAACATCGGTGGTGTTCGACCGACTCAAGGAAAAACGCTGGCAGTGATGCAAGTTTCTGGTGGTTCGCAATCATTTAACGCTGTAAATCAAATGCGTATTTTAGGTCGCTGGATGCGTATGTTGACCATTCCGAACCAATCTTCTGTGGCCAAGGCTTTTATGGAGTTTGACGATAACGATAGAATGAAGCCTTCGCCCTATTACAATCGTATTGTTGATGTGTTGGAAGAACTAATGAAATTTACTGTACTCACTAGAGACAACAGCAACTATTTAGTCGACCGCTATTCAGAGCGAGTGGAATCAGCTGAACAAGTTAGTCAGCGCGTTAATCAGCGTTCAATATAGAGGAACAAATTCATGGGATTATTTGAGCGTTATTTGTCTGTATGGGTAGGCATCAGCATTGTAATAGGCGTGATCTTGGGGAGTATTATTCCTGACTTTTTTGCCTTAGTGGCAAGTTTAGAATATGCCCATGTGAACATAGTGGTGGCAGTACTGATTTGGTTAATGGTTTATCCCATGATGGTCCAAATTGATTTTTCATCTATCAAAGATGTGGGTAAAAAACCCAAAGGATTGGCTTTAACGCTTGTCATCAATTGGCTGATTAAACCTTTTACTATGGCTGCTTTAGGTTGGTTGTTTTTCAAAGGTTTCTTTGCTGATTGGGTCGATCCACAATCAGCCAACGAATACATCGCAGGTATGATTTTATTAGGTGTAGCGCCTTGTACCGCTATGGTATTTGTCTGGAGTCAAATGACCAAAGGTGATGCTAACTATACTTTGGTACAAGTCTCTATAAACGACATCATAATGATCTTTGCCTTTGCACCATTGACAGCTCTTTTACTGGGGGTGAGTGATATTCAAGTGCCTTGGGACACCTTACTTATTTCGGTGTTGTTATATGTATTATTGCCTTTAATTGCCGGTGCACTCACTCGCTCTGTGTTAGATAAGAAAGCCAATGGTCTTAAAGAATCTAAAAGTATTAGTCATTTTGTTTCTAAACTTAAACCATGGTCGATTGTAGGTTTACTTGCCACAGTGGTGTTATTGTTTGGTTTTCAAGCTCAAACTATTTTAGCTAAACCGCAGGCGATTGTGTTGATTGCCATACCGTTGGTCATTCAAACTTATGGAATTTTTGCAATTGCTTACTTTTTTGCAAAGCGTCTAAAACTGCCTCACAATGTTGCTGCGCCCGCCAGTATGATTGGTACATCTAACTTTTTTGAGTTAGCAGTGGCAGTGGCAATTTCATTGTTTGGGTTACATTCAGGAGCGGCTTTGGCTACGGTTGTGGGTGTGTTAGTTGAGGTGCCCGTTATGTTATCTTTGGTGTATTTTGTGAATAGAACTCGGCATTGGTTTGAGTAGAAAACCGCGGATATCTATTAAGGCCTATGAGTATTTGGCTGTCAGTATGTGCTTCAATTGGATTAAATTTATAGGGAAGTACTGGATATGAAAGTTACCGCTGTATTGTTATCTACCGTGCTTGGTGCAAGTCATGTAAATAGCGCTGAGTCAGACACGCTCAGTAGTGCGGACGAGTGTTTATTAACAGCCCTCAAACAAGCAACGCCTGAACAAACTGTGGCTGAATTACGCGAAAGTTGTTTAGATACTGCACCTACTTTATTTAAACAACGTGTAGAGTTAGAAAAACAAGCATCTAAAAATCGTTTTGCCATTATCCCGCATAAACCTAACTATGTATTGCCAGCAAGTATTACCCAAATTAATCAAGAACCTTATACCGATGTACCCATAGATTCCGAGCTAGAGGATGTTGAAGTTAAGTTTCAGATTTCATTAAAATATTTAGGCGTACAAGATCTGATATTTAAAGACCTCGATTTACAATATGCTTTTACTGTAACAAGTTGGTGGCAGGCTTATAACAGTGCTATTTCTGCGCCTTTTCGTGAAACCAATTATGAACCCGAATTAATATTTAATTATCATCATTCTTGGTCTTTTTTCGGGTTACCAGTTGAGCAAACGTCTTTATCATTCAATCATCAATCGAATGGCCAAACTGGTTCATTATCCCGAAGTTGGAATAGGATCATTTTAGGTTTTGCCTTTGCTCCAGCCGACAATGTGCTGTGGGGTTTTAGAACCTGGTATAGAATTCCAGAAGATGAAAAAGTGACATCGCTTGATCCAGGTGGAGATGATAATCCCGATATTGAAAAATATATGGGATATGGAGAATTAGGTGGGCTGTGGAGTATTTCGGAAAAAAACTCGTTAGAGTTTTTGCTACGAAGTAACTTACGCAGCGACCATAAGGGGGCGATTCAATTGGGTTGGTCGTTCCCAATTAACGATAGGATCCAAGGTTATATTGAATATTTCAACGGTTATGGCGAAAGCCTTATTTATTATAATCAACATACGCAAAGGTTAGGCATCGGATTTAAGTTGACCAATTGGCTGTAGTATTTCAGTGTATTACGCTTGTTGGTCAAATTCGGTTCTATTTCGGCCATTGCTTTTAGCCTTATACAGAGCATTATCAGCCCGCTTAGTTAACTCCTGTAGGTTTTGGCTGCCGTCACTCATAGTGATGCCTATACTGACAGTTACTGGAATGTTGTTTACTTCTATTTCTGACATTAGTTTATGTAATCGCTCTGCAAATAAACTGGCTTCATTAGCATCGGTATCAGGTAGTAGCATGATAAATTCTTCACCACCAAATCGTGCAATCAAGTCAGTCTGACGACCAAAGGTTTTTAATCGTAGGCCTAACTCTGTTAAAACACGATCTCCTTCCAAATGCCCATATGTGTCGTTAATTTGTTTAAAGTGATCAATATCAATCATTAATAAAGCAATAGTGTGAGTATAGCGTTTTGCTTGATTGATCAGCTCCGGGCCGCGCAAATTTACTTCTCGGCGATTCATCAACCCAGTCAAATCATCTGTTGAAGACATGGAATGCAGTATTTTAGCTTGGGCTTCTAATTTTTTACGTGTTTCTATGAGTTCTTCATACAGTTTGTCGCGTTTGGTTGCATTAAAAAAACTCCAATAGATTTTCCCTTGGTCATCCATTTTTGCGTTAACTATTATCGAAATGCGCTTATTATTGCCATCCAACAAAGCTAGCTGTATTTCATCGCATTTCTTTTCATGTAATAACAAAGGCATCAAATAACTTTCGATAAATATTTTGGATGAATAACTAAATAAATCGTCTGAACTTTTACCTACTAGTGTTTCAATTTGCCAATTTAACTCATCTGAAAAATACGCATTGGCATAAATAATCTTTCGATGTTTATCGGTTATCAATGCGCCGCACTGAAACGCATCTGGTCCGGGAACTTCGAGAACGGAATTATCTATGTTGTTACTCAATGTGTGCTCTTAAAGCCTGGTTGATGATGTCTGGGTGAGTCATATGTAAACAATGCCCTTCAGCGTTTATAAGTCGTAATTCTGCGTCTGGTAACTGCTTGAGCATATAATCTCCAACATCAGTAGAGGCTAATGCGTCCTGGCTACTTTGAAATATTAACACTGGGTGTTTAGCCTCTTTTAACAAATGCCGGTAATCGGAGAAAAATGTCGCTTTGGCAAAGGTTTTGGCTATTAATGGGTCGGTAGAACAGAAACTGCCTGACAACTCACCCACAAGTTTTTCGGAATTGTTTGAGCCCATCACAAGAGGAGCAAGGTAGTTGGCCCAACCAATGTAATTTTTATCCATTAAATCGATGAGTTCTTCTAAGTCCGCCTTTTCAAAACCACCGATGTAATCAGGTTTAATATTTAAGAAACAAGGGGAAGGGCAAATCATAATCAATTGACTAAAAGCATTCGGTTTTTTGATTGACGCTATTAGACCAATTGTACTGCTAACTGAGTGGCCTACAAAAATCACATCCTGCAAGTTTAACGCTTCACAAATATCTAGAACGTCTTGAGCATAACCCTCTAGTGAGCTGTAACGTACTTGGTCATAATGGGCTAATTCAGAATGTCCAGAGCCTACATAATCAAACAAAACGACTCGATATTGCGCCGTGAGTGCAGGTAGCATAAAGCGCCACATATTTTGATCGCAACCAAAACCATGTGCTAAGAGCAGGGTTTTTTCGCCCGAGCCTAAGATGCTTACATTGTTCCTTGTTGTAATTTCATTGGCAAATGACATTTGCTTTCCTCTTTTATTTTACTTAGTGAACTCTACACTAAGTAACACTTATTAGTGGTAAATTATCTGCTTTTGGGTGTGTATCATTGCAGCTAGTACTTTATTTTGGATTGCGTGAGGGATATCTGCTTTTGGCATCGCATTAATCAAATATGATAGCTCCTTTTTTATAACCACTTGGTGCTTTTATTATCATTACACCATGCAATCAGATTATCTGCAGGTGTAGGTTTACAGATGTAATAACCTTGAGCCAATTCGCATCCCCAATCTGCCAATAGCTTTAGCGCTTCTATGTTTTCTACCCCTTCTGCAACAACATTCATCCCAAAACTATGGGCAAGACTGATAACCGTTTTAACAATTTTTTGGTCTCCGTCTCGTTGGTGTAATTGCAGTACAAAACTTTTGTCTACTTTCAAGGTATTAACAGGCAAATTTTGCAGGTAAGCCATTGACGAATAACCCGTTCCAAAGTCATCAATTGCCAGTTCAAAGCCTTTGTCTCTAAAGGCTTGGAGATGCACAATGGCTTTGTCATGGTCTTTCACTAAGTCACCCTCAGTTATTTCAAATGAAAGGCTATCGGTGGGCAAGTTTTTCGTATCGAGTACCTCCAAAATAATGGGCAGTAGCGTTGGATTCATAATATCTTTTGCTGAAAGGTTAATCGCCACAGACACATTTAAGTTGGCGTCTCTAAATCTCGCCGCGTCTTCGATCGCCCTTTTGATTACCCAACTAGTAATGTTTTCAATAAAACCGGCTTGTTCGGCAACCGCAATAAAATCCTCAGGTGAGACAAAGCCTAGACGAGCGTTGGTCCATCTTATTAATGCTTCAACATGAGTGACTTTGCCAATTTTTAAATCTAGCTTGGGTTGGTAGTGCAGATTTAACTCATCCGTAGCGTGTCTAAGGGTATTTTTGAGTTCAGTGATAACCGACAAGCGTCTTGAGTAACGTTCTTCCAATTCAGCGTTGAAAGGCAAAATAAATTTTCGGGTGATTTGTGCCTCGTCCAACACTATATTCAGGCGCTTAAATACTTGTTCTGCGTTATTGGCATCCTCAGGACAAGAAATTAATCCCATAGCGACTTTAATATTTATGACCACATCCCCACAATCGATAGGGGCTTCTAAAGTCACTTTTAAAGACTGAGTGAACTCCGCCGTTGGCTCGTAAGTGGGTAGCCAAAGTAGTTCGCCACCGGTAAGTCTGGCCGCCACACCATCAAACTTCGTTAAGCGATCTGCCAATTCCTTTAAACAAAAATCACCATTTTGGTAACCAAAAATATCGTTAATGCCTCTAAAACCAAAAATATTAATGCCAATCACTAGAAAAGAATCATTATTTAGAAATTTTTGTTCGAGTAAGGTTTCGACATGATTTCGATTGTAAAGTGAGGTTAATATGTCATGCCTTGCTTGAAAAATAATTTCCTCTTCCCTCAGCTGAATATTACTTTGCATAGAAGCGAATGCTTCAGATAATAAGTTGACCTCTTTGGTGTTCGATTGAACTGCGACATTTTGAGAATAATCGCCTACTGCGATTCGTTTCGCTATGGTTGCCAATGCTGTTAAAGGGCGAGATATTTTATTCGAAAACAAGGCGGCATATATTGTGGCTAATAACACCGCTAATAGGCCTATGGCCGTGATGTTAAATTGCAAAGAGTTGAAATCTGCAAATAAGGCTTCTGCATCTTCAGACAGCGTTATGACGGTTTGGCTACCCAAATTGTCAGCTAAGTTGAACTGCAGAGAAACATAAGGTGTGTCTTTTGTGACAGTAATAGAAAGCCATGACGGATGTTGATTGAGCTGGGCCAAAGCCCTATCTACTAAAGCCTCAGGTAAGGTGCTAATTCTAAACACTTCTGCTTGACCGGTGTAAACCTGTAACGTAGTTTCGAGCTGGGTAGTGGCTTTCAGATTGGAGAGTAAAGTATCTTCTACTTTGAAACCTACCAGTGCGATAGCAATGGGCGTCGGTGCGTCAATTGTCAGCATAATCACTTGATAAAGTTGCTTATCAAGCATCATTAGCGAGGAGTAGCCGCCCTCATTTATCACGTTTTTTATCACTACTGGGTAAGGAAAAGCTTACTGGATGTTAAGTGCCGCTGGAACACTAGTCATAGTGTTACCGTCTAACGAAACAATTGCCATTAAATCGGCTTTAATTCGTTTCCCATGATTTGACAAGGCGCTATCTATTGTCCCTTTGTCACTTGATGCGACTGCTTGTTTAAAACCAAAATCTGCGGTTAATACGTTGGTTGAGTTGTAAAGAAAATCTTCACGGCTTTTCAACACTCTTTGTAAGACGTTTTCAGCAATTAACAGGTCTCGATTCAGTCGCTCTTGGGCTTGCTCTTTGGTGGTTAGCCATACGTTAACAAAAATTGTTAATGCAGTTAAAACAACTAAGCCTACGACTAACCTAAATATACTTTGATTAAGCGGTTTCTGTGTCAATTAATGGTTTCCTATTTTTATCAATATAAGACCAAACGTGTTGCTATTCATACACCTCAACTTTTCTCATTATTTAAATTAGATAAAATATTTGAACGTAAAAAATGCTTTAGCAACGTTAACTTAGCAGAATTTTTCTGGCTGTTCTTTAACTATCGAATTTTAGCAATGTAGCTGAATTAGTCGGATTGAATATTGCCATCTGACTAATTCCAAATAAAACGTAGTTGTCCTTTAGATATTTCAATTTCGTCAGCTGAGCGTTTGGGAGCGAGAGTGTTGATATCTGTGAGGTTGAACAACACTATATCTTCAAAATCGTTGATAAGACTCTGTTTGATAATTTTGACTATAGGTAGAGAACTAACATAAGAATCGTGCTCTATTTTAAAACTATCTAATAGTAGATCTTCAAATAGGTAGGACTCTAAAAATTGGTCGTATTGCATCTTGCCAGTAAACACCATTTTTGCAGTTAACCTTTGTTCTGCAGAGTTCGCCGACACTGTCATTTGTAACTTAACCGATTGATCCAGTATGTCGATGTGTATCTTGGCATCAGAAAACGTAGCCTTGGAGCCTTGAAAGGATTTATCAACAGGAAATTGCAGTGCTAAATTTCTGTTAATGGTTTTCTCTTTTACCAGTTGAAAAGCACTTTCCACATGCGAAAATGCTGGTGAGCTGGAAATACACAACAGTCCTAGAACCAAAACTAACTGTTTAATCACGGGTTTTGCTCCAAATAATAATGTTAAAACCATTTTTTCCATAACATGCCTATTAATAGCCCTATGGCCAATACAAGCATAGTTGTGGCTAAATAGAAAAATGCCTTAGGTTCTTCAGTACCCGGTAAACCAGCCACATTCATACCAAAAATCCCAGTTAAAAAGGATAGGGGTAAAAATACAGCTGTGACTAAGGATAGTATGTACATGCGCATGCCTTGTTGCTCAGCAATGCGATTACGTAGTTCATCTTGTAAAACCATCGCACGTTCTTTCGCTAAGTCTAGATCTTCGACGTAGCGAGTCATACGATCAGTTTGGTCGCGTAACTCAAACCCTTGTTGTTGGTTTAGTGATTTATTGAAACGATACATCGCATCGAGTGCATCTCGTTGTGGTGCCAAATAGCGCCGAATAGCAGCGGCTTGTCTGCGTATCATGGAAAGCTTAATTCTGTCTTGTTTCGCAGATTTATCTAAGGCTTCGAATTCTGTTAGATCTTCATCTAGCACATCAACAGTTTCGCTGATCCTATCGGCAATTTTGGTAATGATTCTTAAAGTTAATTCTAGTGGCGACGAAGGTATATACCCTTTTTCAAGCTCTTCCTTGACATCTTGCACAGACAACAATTGGCGATCTTTACGTCTAGCAGAAATAATAATGTTATCGCTGATCCATAATCGCAACGACACCATATCTTCTGGATCAGCATCCGGGTTTCGGTTTATTCCCCGTAAATAGACCAACATACCCTGACCAAACTGAATCGCTTTAGGGCGGGTTTCAACGGTGCAAAGTGCATCTATAATTTCGTTTTGTAAGCCTAAATCTTGTAAACATTCTTTTGAGTTTTGCGCATCTGCTTGAACATGAAACCAATTAAAGCCAGCGGAAGGCGTACCTGCATAACTATGGTCCATTGCGGGTGAGATCACAGATACGTTTGTATCAATATTTAATGCCCACAACATTGCTTTCGATGTTTGCTCAGTTAGGCTCATTTAGTTCTCCTGGATAGGTGAAACAGATCTATCGTTAGACATGAGTTGCAATTTTCCATCCACATGAATATCCCTTTGTGGAAAGGCAATAACAATATCGTGTTGGCTAAACAATTCGTCGATACGAAAACGCACATTACTTCGAACAACCCTAAGATCTCTATCTTTACTGGCATTGATCCAAAAATAAGCTTCGAAAATTAATGCGCTGTCACCAAAATCTTCAAACAAGACTACTGAGGGAGGGTCGCTAAGTACGTCTTTCTGCTCATTTACAGCTTGTAAAATAAGGTCGTGTACATGTCTACATGGTGAACCATAAGCAACACCCACTGCAACCATAGTGCGGGTTAGGTCATCCAGTAGGGTCCAATTGACCACAGTGTTTTCAAGCAGCTTGCTGTTGGGGATAAGCATATGTACACCGTCCACTCGTCTTATCCTGGTAGAACGGGTGTTAATCGCTTCAACTCGACCTTTGGCATTTTCAACTTCTAGAAAATCACCTATTTTGATTGGCCGCTCCCACATCAGTATCCAGCCACTGATAAAATTATTAATGATGTTTTGCGCACCGAAACCAAATCCTATCGCTACCGCGCCAGATAGAAATGCAAATGCGGTGATGGGCACATTTAAAAAATCTAAGGTGGTAACGGCCAACATTAAAATAGCCACTATGTAAAAAATGCGTTTAATTAATTGCACAACGTCGGGGTTTGCCCCACGCATGATAAGTTTTTTGACTATTAATCTAGCAAACCATTTAATCAGGATCGCGCCTAATATTATGGCCAAAGGAGCGGCAATCAGCTTACCAACAGTAAACGTCTGTTCAAAAACAGTAAAAACTGGGGTGTTCAATTTGTTTGTTAGTTCGTTTACTGTGGTGTTAAGCATTAATAAACCCTAGATGGTTACATAAAAATAAATTGCAGTAATTGCTTGTCATTATTTTGCGGTTTTGGATTGTTTAGTACTTTTTTCTCGCATAAAGTCGATGACAGAATCGATGCCTTTCTGACGGATCATGGGCGCGAATTCGACTCGTTTTGATTGCACCATACTTATGCCTTCAGCCACCAAATCAAACGCTTTCCACTGGTTCTCTTTATTTCGACGTACTTGAAAAGTGATACTAATATCTGGTTTGCCCGATTCTTTTATTAAGGCTCTAACCGACACCGTTTTTTTGTTGTCTATAGGTCGAGAGGGTTCAAACTCTACAGTCTGATTAGAGTAACTACTTAAAGCAGTCGAATAAGTGGTCAACAAATACAGTCTAAATTGCTCAAAAAACAGATCTAATTTTTCACGTGGTATATCTTTTGCCTGAGTGCTTAATACACTTAGAGCGGCATAAACATGATCAACATGGGGCATTAATTGTAGCTCTACAATTTTGCGCAATGCTTCTGGGTCGTTTTTTATTAACGTTTGTTCTTGCTTCATTTTTGCGAAAGTGGCAGTGCCAACATCCTTAACAAATATATAAGGGTCGTCAGACGGCATTCCTGAAGCGCCAAAGCTAATAGTCAGAACTAAGATGGTTAGCTTTATCGATTTTAACATTAACGGGTATTCTCTAGTATTTACATTGCCCAACATTGTACTATTGGATGCTCCTGACTTATATCAAAAAGGGTACAATTGTCCCTTCAATTATTGAGATGTGTTTTTGCCCGAAATTAATCTAAGTAAAAAAAGTAATTTGAGTAGTTTTGTTAATTGGTTTTTGGCTTTAGTTTTTTTTGCATTAGGCCTGTATTTAAGCAAAATTGCTTGGCTGCAAGCCGAGTGGTTTTCTCGTTCTGGGTGATGAGATGGACGCTCCCTAATACGGCGTCAATGCGCCAAAATAGAATTTTCAACGAGACTATTTACATAGG
>NZ_CAJWCF010000104.1 GCF_913020055.1 uncultured Paraglaciecola sp.
GGTTTCCCCATGCGAGAGTAGCACATTGCCAGGCTCCCAATCTGAAGAAAGGCCACCTATACAGGTGGCCTTTTTTTTGGCTGAAATTTAGTGAAACCAACGTCCAAATAAGCCTTGAAGCGGGTGCTCGTTGATCGTGTGGTGGGTTATCCGAAACTCAAAGCTTACGATGTTCTAGCGGAAGAGTAGAAATCCTGAAGTATTCTCTTTTATTCTTAGGAAAGATGAGAAATTGGCTTTTGTATCTTGTCTCGTATCCATGTAGTTGACTGGCAGATTCCTAGTTATGCACAACTAAGCCACACTGCCATAAAGCAGCTCACAGAAGCATAGCTTCGCTCTAGACAGCAATAGGGGCAATTAAATCAAAGGTCTCAGATATAAAAGTAGATAATCTTTATTGTTAAACTGTTAAGTAATATTGCGTAGTACAAACCTACTGAGCATAAGACATATGAGCGCCGCATAAAGATAAGTGTAGGTTTCATTAATACGAAATTATGCGGTAGGTTGTTTTACATTTTAATATAGATTGGAAGTGGTTTACGTTGAGTTAGTTTTGCAAAGGCTGAGTCAGATGAAGCAATACAAAATTAATTTATTCTGACGTTTGATCTCTAGCTAATAAAGTCAGAGCGGCTTCTTTGGCAGGTTTGTTGTTGTATAACACTTCATATATTTGTTCACAGATGGGCATTTCGACTCCCATACGTTTTGAGAGTATATGGACTTCTTGGGTGTTGCGGTATCCCTCTACAACTTGGCCAATTTCGGTCATAGCTTGTTCAATTCCTTGACCACTGCCTAGCGCTAAACCGAATCGTCTGTTTCGGGATTGATTGTCGGTACAAGTCAGTACCAAATCACCTAAACCTGACATACCCATAAAGGTTGTCTGGTTCGCACCCATTTTAACACCTAGTCTGGTTAACTCTGTTAATCCTCTGGTGATAAGTGCGGTTCTAGCGTTAGAGCCAAAGCCTAAGCCGTCAGCTAGGCCTGCGCCTATTGCTATGACGTTTTTTACCGCTCCACCTAGCTGTATTCCAATAAAATCATCATTTCTGTATACCCTAAAGGATTTTGAGCAATGCAGCTTATTTGCAAACTCTTTGGCAAGGGTTTCATTGGTAGAGCTTAAAGATATGGCGGTAGGAAGACCTGCGACCATTTCTTTTGCAAAGGTTGGCCCAGACAAAGCCGCAATAGGAATTTCGTCGCCTAATATTTCTACAGCAACATCTTGCAAAAGTCTGCCTGTTTCAGGCTCTAAGCCTTTAGTGGCCCATATGATTCTATGCTTTGCATTAAGGTGTGGTTTGATTTGCTGTAAAGTGCTAGAAAAGGCATGGCTAGGTACAACAACCAAAATGTCTTGGCTATTAACTATGGCTTCTCTGAGTTCGGATTCTACGGCTAGTTCTTTGGGGAATATAGCGTCTGGCAAATATCTTTGATTACATCTATCTTTTGCCATTAACTCCATTTGTTGCTGATCACGCCCCCATAAAACAGTTTTCACGCCATTACGAGAGAGACAAAAAGCAAGGGCAGTACCGTATGAGCCTGCCCCTAATACACAAACCGAGTTCATCTTGATATCAGCCGACTTATGCGTCTAATTTCTGAGGCGCTTGTTCCTGAGCCTGTTGAGCTCGTTTTTGCATGTAAGCGGCAAAAATAGAGTTAAAATCAACAGGTGCTAAATTTAGTGGTGGGAAGGTACCGCGATTCACTAAATTAGAAATAGTCTCTCTTGCATAAGGAAACAAAGTGTTTGGACAAAACGCGCCAATCATTTGCGCTTTATTTTGCTCTGGCATTTCGCCAATCATGAATACGCCTGCTTGCTGTACTTCACATAGAAAAGCAGTTTCTTCGCCTATTTTAGCCGTTACAGTTACAGATAAAATAACTTCAAATAAGTTCTCTCCAATTGGGTTGCTCTTAGTATCTAAGTCCAACTGAACTTCTGGTTTCCACTCTTTTTGAAACATAGCTGGAGAATTTGGCGCTTCAAAAGAGATATCTTTGGTATAAATTCTTTGAATTGAGAATTGTGGTACTTGAGCGGCAGCTGGCTGTTCTGCAGCTTCGTTTGGTTGATTTTCGTCAGCCATGGTATTTCCTTTAATTTTGTTGTTAGTTAGACAGTAAGCTGTCTAGTTGGTTTTTTGCTTCTAATGCAAACAAGTCGTCACAACCGCCTACATGATGATCATTAATAAAAATTTGAGGAACAGTTGATTTGCCTTTTGCTCGATCAATCATTGTGCTGCGCAATTCAGGCATTACATCGATTTCAATTTCATTAAAGCTAATTTCTTTTTTATTTAACAAAGCCTTGGCGCGATGGCAATAAGGACAATGTCCTTTGGTATAAATATCAACTTTACTCACATCTATTTCCTACAATTTATTTGTTTATGGGCAGGTTTGCACCTTGCCACGCGTTGATACCGCCTTTAAGCGTTACCACGTTTTCAAATCCTGCTTTGAGCATTTGAGAGGCTGTACGTTTACATGTCATACCCATGGCACAGACAACAATAATGGGTTTGTCTTTGAGTTTTTCAAGGGGGCTAAAGTCTCCTTTAGTCACTAACTCCGCTTTGATTTGTTTAGAACCTAAAATATGACCTTTTTTAAACTCCGCTGCTGGGCGAATGTCCAAAATGTAGGCATCTTCTTTATTCATTAACAAAGTTGCTTCATGAGTACTTAATTCTTTTAATGATGAAAGCTGACTTGCCACTGTGGTGTATATCAGCGCGGCTAAAAGTGCAGCGAACAAACCAGATAAAATATAATGATTAGTGACAAATTCTACCATTTGATCCATAACAGGTGACCCTTACAGGTGAGTAACTTAAAAAAACGAGGCCAAAGTATATAGATTTTATATACAGAAACTAGCCCTATGGTAGATTCATCCGAGCGACAAGGAATAACTTATTGTTATCCATTTGGTTTTTTCGAATGATTTAGCCGTGACGCGCCTTGCGAGTAAGGATAACATTAACCCATTATCAAGAAACTAGGTTATGTAGACGAAAAAACAGTCACACCTAGTAAACAAGCAATACATTAGCTAAATTTTTTATTATAAAGGACTGAATAATGGGTCAAACCAAAAAGACTACCGCATTGATTATTTTAGACGGTTGGGGCCATCGTGAAGAACAGGATAGCAATGCTATCGCCCATGCTAAAAAACCGGTTCTAGATGGTTTATGTAAAACCTACACTAACACCTTAATATCTGGTTCAGGATTGGACGTAGGCTTACCGCCCGGTCAGATGGGCAACTCTGAAGTAGGGCATGTTAATTTAGGCGCGGGTCGTGTGGTGTATCAAGACTTTACTCGGGTGACCAAAGCGGTTGAAGACGGAGACTTTTTTGAAAACTCAGTACTCACAGAAAACCTAGACCAGGCTATTCAGGCAGATAAAGCAATTCATGTCATGGGCTTGTTGTCGGCAGGTGGTGTGCATAGCCATGAAGAACATATTTTTGCCTTATTAAAAATGGCCGCAAAGCGTGGCGCCAAAAAATTATATTTGCATGCATTTTTGGATGGCCGTGATACGCCACCAAGAAGTGCCAAGGCGTCTTTGCAATCTGCAGACAGGGTGTTTTCTGAATTAGGTTTGGGGAAAACCGCCAGTGTTATAGGCCGTTATTATGCTATGGACAGAGATGCCCGTTGGGATAGAGTTGAAGCGGCTTATAATTTGATTGCTCATGGTAAAGGAATTGAAGCTGCGTCTAGTGCAGTTGAAGCATTAGAAGCTTCATATCAGCGCGAGCAAAACGATGAATTTGTACAAGCTACTGTGATTGGTGAAGCAGTGCCATTGGAAGATGGTGATGCAGTTTTCTTTATGAACTTTAGGGCCGACCGAGCTCGCGAAATTAGCCGTCCTTTTGTTGAAAAAGAGTTTGCTGAATTTAATAAAGGTAAACATATTGAGCTTGGAGCATTTGTTACTTTGACCCAGTATGCAGAAAGCATTGACGCGCCTGCAGCTTACCCTCCAGTGCCGTTAGTTAACGTTATGGGAGACTGGTTGGCACAGCACAAAAAGACCCAGCTACGTATATCAGAGACTGAAAAATATGCCCACGTCACTTTTTTCTATAGTGGTGGTCGAGAAGAATTATATGAGGGCGAAGAGCGTATTCTAATACCTTCACCCAAAGTCGCAACTTATGATCTACAACCAGAGATGAGCTCAGCTGAATTGACAGATAAATTAGTAGCAGCCATAGATTCTGGCAAGTTCGATGTCATTGTTTGTAATTATCCAAATGGGGATATGGTTGGACATACTGGCAATTTTGATGCGGCCGTTAAAGCTTGTGAGGCAGTTGATGCCTGCGTAGGTCGAGTGGTGGAAGCAATTAAACGTAATGGTGGAGATTGTTTAATTACTGCTGATCACGGTAACGCTGAAAAAATGCAAGACGAGCAGACTGGGCAAGCTCACACAGCCCACACCAGTGAATTGGTACCTTTTATTCACGTTGGTCAAAAGTCCACTGCCAGAGCTGGAGGTACATTAAGTGATGTGGCCCCGACTATGCTGCATCTAATGGGGATGCCACAACCCAAAGAGATGACAGGCAAACCAATAGTTACTTTGGATTAATCGATTGAGACTGATACTGGATTTATTACCCCAAAGACAAAGCCAAATATGGCTTTGTCTTTGGGTAATGTTTTGTGGTGTGTTTTTTGTTTCAGATTTAACCGCACAAGAACAGTCTGATCTTGAAAGTATTCAGCAACAAATAAAAAATAAACAGGCTCAAATTAATCAGCAACTAGAAGTTGCGAAAACGCTGCAAGATAATCTAAAAGATGTTGAGTTGCAGATTGCTAAATCTTCCAAAGAGCTTAACCAAACAGAGATGTCACTTGATAGCAATCAAAAACAACTCGGTATACTGCGCCAACAACAGAAAGGGTATTTAGCATCTTTAGAACAACAAAAATCAGTATTAGCTAAACAAATTCGTAGTGCCTATATGACCGGCAATTATGACTTTGCGAAAATGCTTTTGAATCAGCAAGATGCTGCTAATTTTGAGCGAACCATTACCTATTACCAATACCTTAATAAGGCGCGAAAATCTCAGATAGATAGCTTTAATCTGTTAGTTATAGATCTGCAAAAAGTGAATGCCAAGTTGATTGATAATCAAAGTGAATTGGAGCAACTAAAAGACAAACAACTCGTGCAACAACGAGCCTTGCAAATAAACCAAATACAACGAGAAAAAACCCTCATTGCCATTCAGAACGCTATCGAATCTGAAGAGGCGAAAATCGCTCAACTACAAATCAACGAAAAAAACCTGCTTGAAGCTTTAACCCGAGCACAACAACAAGTCGATAAACAAGAGGATGTCACTTTAACTGGACTTAGTGACTTTAAAGGCCGCTTGTTAATGCCTGCAAAGGGTAATCTAAGAAAGATGTTTGGTAGGTTTAGGCAGGGGCAGATTAAATGGAAAGGAGTGGTGATAAACGGTACCGCGGGTGATTCGGTGATCGCTATCCATCAAGCAAAAGTACTTTATTCGGATTGGCTTAGAGGTTTTGGTTTAGTCACAGTACTAGACCATGGGAATGGTTTTATGAGTTTGTATGGACATAATCAAGCCTTACTAAAACAGGCCGGTGAAGCAGTGCAGGCTGGTGAGGCGATTGCATTGTTAGGTCAAAGTGGTGGCCAAAGTCGACCAAATTTATACTTCGAAATTAGACATAAAGGAACACCTATTAACCCTGTTAGTTGGTTAAAGCTTTAATACCAACGAATATTTAAACGATTCAATCCTAGTAAAAATACTTGATGTGATTATAATAAAAGTGAAATGCAGTCGAGTAAAATAATAATAAAAACATGCGTTTATTCCTAATTAGTTGTCTGTTGTGTATCAGTTGCTCTGTTAATGCATCGCAAATCGCCTTGATCATTGATGATATGGGGAACACCAAACAAGATGCCTTGGCTTTTGCATTGCCTGCCAATGTGGCTTTCGCGATTCTACCTAACAAAGCCCTATCTAAAACTTTCTCCAATCGTGCAGCAGCGCAACAGCGTGAAGTGATGTTACATATGCCAATGGAATCATTGGCGGGCAATAATCAAGAAAAAAATGTACTGCTTTCAAGCATGCCTCCACAACAAATTGTACAAACATTAAAAACTGCACTGTCTTCAGTGCCACACGCAATAGGCGTGAATAACCATATGGGCAGTCGGCTAACCCAACTCACTTTGCCTATGTCGGTGACCATGGAGTTTCTATCTGAACAAGGCCTGTTTTTTGTTGATAGTCGCACCACCAAATATAGTAAAGCGGAAGTTATTGCTAAAAGGAGTGGTGTGTTAAGCACTAAACGAAATGTGTTTCTTGACCACACTCCTAGCCATGAACAGATTGATAAGCAGTTTAAACGTTTAATTCACTTGTCCAAAAAGTATGGTTATGCAGTAGGCATCGCCCATCCATATCCACAAACAGTTGAATATTTGAACGTGCATCTACATAAGCTTCAACAACATGGTATTACGCTGGTTAAATTAAGTGATGTTGTATCTTCAGGAGCAGCCTATGCTTACCACCCTAAACCTAAGCTAAAACCCATTTCTCCAGCCTTGTAAGGAAATACTATGCCCGCTGCGAATTTACTTGCTCTGATAGATGATATAGCCACAATTTTGGATGACGTGGCTATTTTGTCGAAAGTGGCCGCCAAAAAAACTGCTGGTGTTTTAGGTGATGACTTAGCATTGAATGCAGAGCAAGTTTCAGGCGTAAAAGCCGAACGAGAATTACCTGTTGTATGGGCGGTAGCAAAAGGTTCTTTTTTAAATAAGCTCATTCTGGTGCCATCAGCCTTATTAATAAGTGCATTTTTGCCGTGGTTAATTGTAGTTTTGTTGGTCATTGGTGGTTTGTATCTGTGTTTTGAAGGAGTTGAAAAACTAGCTCATAAATTTATGCATTCCAAAGAAGAATTGGAATTGGAGCATGCACAAAAACTCGCTGCTGTGGCAGACCCTAAAATTGATTTAGTAGCACTTGAAAAGACCAAAATAAAAGGCGCTATTAGAACTGACTTTATTCTATCCGCTGAAATCGTAGTGATTGTTTTAGGAACGGTACAAGCCGAATCTTTTTCCAGTCAAGTAACAGTCGTGTCTTTGTTAGCGGTAGCGATTACCGTTGGCGTTTATGGTTTGGTAGCGGGTATTGTTAAGCTTGATGATGCCGGTTTATATCTTTTAAGAAAGTCAGTGTCTGGCTCATTTAATGGCATTCAAAGAGCGGCGGGCAGGGGGCTGCTTATCATCGCGCCTCTTTTGATGAAGACTTTATCTATTGTGGGTACTGCAGCCATGTTTTTGGTGGGCGGGGGCATTTTAGTTCACAGTATTCCTGTACTTCATCATATCCTCGAACCGGCGTTACACAGTGTTGAATCGATTCAATTCGTATCGTCTATCGTACCCATTTTACTTGATGGTCTGGTGGGGGTTATCGCTGGCGCTGTTGTCCTGTTACTTTTTACATTTGGCATGAAAGTGTTTAAAAAATCTAGTTGAGCCCTTGATATAGCCAGCCAAGTTCTGACTGATTTTTTAATCAAAAGGATTTTGTTAATTATAGTCTACAAATGCTTGTAAATTTCATGAAATGTTATATTATAACGTCTCATGAAGTCGGGGCAGTTATTAATGCAAATAAGTAAAGACAAAACGCTATTAGACAGACTAGGCATTTGGGCCTCCAGTTTGTGTGCGTTACATTGCTTATTATTGCCTATTCTTATTCCTCTTATTCCTTTTGTGAGTGCTTCATTTTTTGCTCAGGATTGGTTTGAAAGAACTATCTTATCGCTTTCGATGATCATTGGGTTTTGGGCATTGTTCTCAGGCTTCTATCGTTATCACAGGCAGCTTTATCCTTTATACAGCTTAGTATTAGGCGGTTTGATTTATTGGAATAAAGATATGTTTGGCGAGTCTTACGAACCTTTTACTATTGCAATTGGTGCCTTGTTGATTGTTGGGGCACACGTAGTGAATTTGAAATTGTGTCAGAGCTGTCAAGATTGCGACTCTGGATGCGCGAGTTCCTAGTCAGCATTAAGTGTTTGTTGCGAGCACCAATTTAGCTTTAGCTGGCCCATTACTAAATACACCATCTACTCCCCAAGCTTGCAACTTAAGCAGCTCTTCAGGTTCATCAACCGTATAAACAAATATTTTCAAACCACGCTTGTGTGCATCTTTTACGAAAGCTTGATCAACAAAACTGACATCAGCATTAACTGAATAGGCTTTTAATACTTCGGCAAAGCGAGCGTAATCTAAAGGGCTGCTAGCTGTTAACGCACCAATTTTTATGTTAGGCGCAATACTTTTAAATGCCAACAACAGATGATGGTTAAAAGAGGAAACGATAAACTGTTCAAGCTTAAAGTTTAACTGCGAGACAGCTTTGTTTATATAGGTGTTAATAAGTGAGACATCAAACACACCTTTAACTTCAATATTCATCAAGCATTGGCCCTGCACTTGTTGTAGTACTTGCCAAAGTGTAGGTACAAACTGACCTTGCCCAGCGTCCAATGTTTGTAATTCTTCAAGAGTATAATCAGATAATGGGCGATTACCGTTAGTCGTTCTGCTGACCCAGCGATCGTGTATAACCACTAATTCATCAGCGAGTTGATAGACATCTATTTCAATGCCATCAGCCTGTTGTGTTAATGCTTGGTCTATGGCTAATAAAGTGTTTTCGGGCGCGTCGGCACTGGCACCCCTATGGGCAAATATCAGCATAGTGTTGCTCTCTTGCGATTATTTACTGTGAAGTTTTTGGGCGTTGATAGTTTCATAAATAGCAGCGGATATCACCAATAATCCACCGACTATGGTTTGCCATCTAGGTTGCTCACCTAACACTATTATCGCCAGGCTTACACCATACAAAGGTTGCATACATGCAATTAATGAAAAAGTTTTGGCGCGCAAATGCTTTAGGCTTGCTGCAATTAATGCGTGAGGTACTGCTGTTAAAAATATGCCTAAAACCACCAAACCCATATAGGTTTCATTGCTGGCTTTGAATAACTCATCACTTGAAAAAAAGCTAAGAGATATAAAGATGACCAGTGTTTGATACGCCATGGCGTGGGCGCCAGAATAGTGAGAAAAATGTTTGCGATGCAGCAAATTTCTAAAGGAATACAATATGGCAGAGGCAATACCAATCAGCACTCCTTGGGTTATTTCATTTTCTAAGGATACTTCAGGCACAATTAGATAGATCCCAAAAAGTACTACCAATGCACTCGCAATATCTTGCCAGACTAAACGAATTCCTTCAAAAAAGGGTTCCAACAGTACTGTCATCACGGGGAAGGTAAATAAGGCTATCATACCTACCGATACAGACGAATATTGCATAGCTGCAAAATAGCTAACCCAGTGCGCAGCCATCAGAAGACCTAAAAACAGCGCGATTAAATAATCCTTTATGCTGTCTAACCTAACCGAACCTCGGAATAATTTGACTATGCCAAAAAGCATCACACATGCGACTATTGCTCTGCCAAACGTGATATCCACGGCAGATAAAGGCAGTATTTTAGAGAATAATGCTGTAGCGCCTAGCAATGCCATAGTGACATGCAAGGACCACAAGCTTTTTTTAACGGGATCCAATGGGGATTACTTCGTTATATTTGCGAAAACGTCGCCGAGGCGCGTTACGTCTCCTGCACTGAGATCAGCAAATTCGACAGTATCCGTTTCGAAACACGCCACTATGGTTGAGCCGAGTTTAAACAAACCCATCTCTTCGCCTTTTTCAATAAAGACCGAATTATCACCTTGATTAGGATATTGCCAATGTTGGACATTTTTACCTGCTGGCGGTGATACTGTCCCAGCCCACTTGGTTTCGATACTAGCAACAATAGTCGCGCCTACTAAAACCATAGCCATTTTACCAATTTCAGTATCAAAAATAGCGACTACCCGTTCGTTTCTAGCAAATAACCCAGGTACACGCTCTGCCGTAAGAGGGCTAACTGAAAACAATTCACCGGGTACGTAAATCATATCGGTTAATTGTCCATCTAGGGGCATATGAATACGATGGTAATCTTTAGGGGAAAGATAGATGGTGGCAAATTTACCGTCCAAAAACGGCTTTGCAAGTTCCGGTTTGCCACCTAGCAGAGTGGTTAAACTATAGTCATGGCCTTTCGCTTGAAAAATAGCATCATGTTTTATGTCACCTAACTGACTAACTGCACCATCTACCGGTAACGCCAATTGCCTTTTATCTTGACAAATGGTGCGTGCATCGGCTTTCAATTGCCGAGTGAAAAAAGCATTAAATGATGAGTAAGACTCAGGATCGGGCTCGAGTGCCTCCGACATATCCACTTTATATTGCTTAATAAAAAGTTTAATAATAGCTGTAGTGACTGCTCCAGCTTCAGCTGCCGCAAGTGTGCCCACCAAACGAGACAAAAGGTGTTTAGGTGTAACGTATTGCAGAGCAATTTTTAACGAATCAAACAAAGTAACTTCCTAATGATCTAACTTTACCACCGAGAATTGTACCGCAATAATCTTGGTTTTGTGCACTCCACTAAGTCCAATAGGCTATATGCTAGTAGATTTTTCCGGTGAAATTTAATGATTAAGTGAGGGTATTATACCTTGGTATGTGCTGGGCGGAGCTCGTCCATATTTAGTAATATTTTATGATAACTTTGGTAACGTTGTGGGCTTATCTTACCTTCTTCAACGGCTGCCTTGATTAGGCATCCTGGATCACTACCATGTTTACAGTCTCGAAATTTACAGCCACCTAAATAGTCTCTGAATTCCCTAAATCCGTTCGTCAGCCTTCCCGCAGGTAGATGCCACAAGGCAAATTCGCGAACACCGGGAGAATCGATTAGATCGCCGCCTGCAGGAAAATGTAATAATTTAGCTGTCGTTGTTGTGTGTTGACCTAAGCCAGAATTGTCAGATATGTCTCCAATGACCTCGTCTGCTTCAGGTAATAACTCATTAATTAAGCTTGATTTGCCTACGCCTGACTGACCAACAAATACGCTGATCTTATCTTTCAGGCATGCAGCAAGTTCATCTAGCCCTTTTAATGTTTTACAACTGGTATAAACAATTTTATAGCCAATATCGCGATATATATTTAGCTGGTTTTCCACTTCATTAAGTTGTTGTGAGTCAAGTAGTTCGACCTTGTTTAATAAGATGACAGGCGTTATTTCAACGTCTTCCGCTGCAACTAAGTATCTATCAATAATATTCAGGGATAAGCTAGGCAATACCGAACTGACGATAATGATCTGATCGATATTCGCAGCAACCGGTTTTACGCCATCATAAAAATCTGGGCGGGTAAGAACAGACTTTCTGTCTTGCACGATTTCAATTATGCCGCTTATGCTTAGCGACAGATCTTTTCCTGGTCTAAATAATACGTCGTCTCCACACACAACACTCTTAATAGTTCGGCGCATATGGCATCTGTGTACTAAACCAGCATTGTCTTCAACGTCAGCATGTTTGCCAAACCTACCAATAACTCGGCCGGTTTGTTGTTCGCCAAGCTGATTATCTTCAAGCTCTCTCGACTTACCGCCGCTGGAAAGGTGCTTCGAGCGGTTTACTGAGACTTGTCGTTTCTGCTTATCTGTTAACTTTGGTTTTTTAGCCACGTTTTATCTTTGCTGTAATTAATACCATTTCTTGTATCATGTTAACGTTTGCAGAGGTGGATACCAAATCTTTATGTATTTGTTGTTCATTTATGAGTTTCATCTAGGAGTCCACATGCCAGTTAACAACGAAAATTTAGTTTGGATCGATATGGAAATGACGGGGTTAGAACCTGAGACCGACGTTGTCTTGGAAATTGCTACCATAGTCACCGATAAAGATTTAAATATATTGGCTGAAGGGCCAGTGCTAGCTATTTACCAATCTGATGAAGTACTCAACGGTATGGATCAGTGGTGTACAGATACCCATGGCAAATCAGGATTAACTGAACGTTGTCGCAATAGTCAAGTGAGCGAACAACAAGCAGTGGAACAAACCATCACATTTTTACAAGGTTTTGTGCCTAAGGGAATATCACCGTTATGTGGCAACACAATTGGCCAAGATCGCCGGTTCTTAGTCAAATACATGTCTGAGCTTGAACAATATTTTCATTATAGAAATGTTGATGTCAGTACGATTAAGGAACTAGTTCGTCGCTGGAAACCGGAGTTACTTGATGGTTTTCACAAAAAAGGCGTACATTTAGCATTGGATGATATTAGAGAATCAATAGGTGAATTAAAGCACTATCGAGAACATTTCTTGAAAGTCTAAACAGTGTAGGTTCAAGCAATAATGTTAAAAGAGTCTACACTTATATTTGCATAAGCAGGTATGTGAGAACGTGATGTGGAGAGGATTGTTAGTTTGTTTTATTCTTCTATGGTTACCCGCGGCAAGTGGTGTAACTTTACACGTAGTGGGTGATGACGATTTCCCACCTTATAGTTTTACGGACCAAAATCAGCAAATAAAGGGTATTGATATAGACCTGCTTCACGAAATGGCAAGCAGGTTAGAGGTCAAACTTGAAATTGAACTGGTGCCTTGGAAGCGACTGTTACTGATGACCAAAAAGGGGGATGTGACAGGGAGTTTTTCTCTTTTTAAAACGCCTGATAGAGAAGCTTTTGCACTCTACACGCACCCCGTCCACTACAGTACTTACAAGTTATTTACTACAAAGGATAGCACCACTAAATTTGACAACCTGAAAGACCTATATGGTAAACGTATTGGTATCGAGGCAGGTTTTGCTATTAGTGATGAGTTTGACGCAGCGAAAGCTCGTGGCGATATTAGCGTGGTTGAAATCTTTAATTTTGATGATACTTTTAGAAGATTACTTTTGGGTGGCATTGATGCCTTTGCGGGCAATGAATTGGTGGTCAAATACAAGTTACAGACTAGCCATAATGAAACTAATGCGAATTTAGATATTATATCGTTACCAAAGTCTATCAAAAAATCGAGGGGAGGCTTTTTTGTGCTCTCTAAAAAATCTCAATTGAAAGATAAGCTTGAATGGCAAAAAAGGATTTCACAGACTTTGAGTGAGATGGAAGAAGAGAGCATTTTTGAGAAAATAATGCAAAAGTATATGCAGTAGTGTTTTGCTGTTAACAGTTATTCTTAAGTATTGTGAATTAGTCTTCTCTAGGGGGTCTAATTATATCACTGACATGCACGCCGAATTGTTGTTTTTTTCTATCTTCAAGATATAACTTCAAGGTTCTTTTTACTGTTGGGAATGCCAGTTCATCCCAGGGAATGTTCTCTTCAGAAAATAAATCGGTTTCAAGGCTTTCTGGGCCAGCGCCGAATTTCTCATCCACCATGGTCGCCCTGAAAAACATATGTACTTGGTCGATTTGAGGAACGTTAATGACACTAAAAAGCGCATCAATTTCAACTGTTGCTTCTGCTTCTTCCCAGGTTTCTCTTAAGGCGGCTTCGTTAGTGCTTTCTTGGTTTTCCATAAAACCAGCGGGTAGTGTCCAAAAGCCTTTTCTAGGCTCAATGGCGCGCTTACAAAGCAGAATTTTATCACCATAGACTGACACTGTACCGGCCACAATATTCGGGTTTTGGTAATGAATCGTCTCGCAGGAGATGCAAATATAACGTAAGCGATTATCATCTTCTGGGGTTTTATGCTCGACTTTGCTGCCGCAGTGACTACAAAAATTCATACCGCTCTCTATATATTGTTCTACCAACACTTGTAGCTTAGGTGCTTACAAGGGGTGAATGGCCTCAAAATAAATGCTTAAGTTCGTGAATGCATTTCTGAAAGGCCTCCAGTATGCTAAAGTTTCACGCTGCAAACAACTGTAGTGGATGACGGCAACGTACAACGATCACGAATAACGAACGTTCAGCACGACTAATAATTTACTTCAATGACAAATTAGATGTATCAATGGACCTAATAGAGCAACTGGTAACCCGCCTACAAAATTACACCCCGAGATCTATCGACGAAGATATGCCCGAAGCAGGTATTCTTGTGCCCGTTACTCGTCACCCAGAGCAACCTAACATTATTTTGACGCGACGTGCACAGCATATGAACACCCATAAAGGGCAGGTGGCATTTCCGGGTGGTAAGCATGACGATGACGACGAATCCTTAATGCATACGGCTCTGAGAGAGTGTCACGAAGAAATCGGTATCCCCAAAAATAAAGTTGAGATAGTGGGGCAGCTCAGTCAGGTGATTTCATTACATGGTATTCGAGTCACGCCTTATGTGGGATTGGTTGATGAAGATGTGGAATTAATTCCAAACTTAGATGAACTCGATAGTATTTTTAAAGTGCCGACATCATTTTTTTCTGACGCGGTACCAAAAAGAAGAGATAAAATGACCTACAAAGGTATGGCGTTGTCTGTGCCAAGTTATGACTTTGACACCGAGGAAGGTACCTTTGAAATCTGGGGTCTGTCAGCCATTGTTTTGGTTGAATTAATGAACTTGGCTTTCGATACTGATATCACGATTTTTGAACAATGTAATTAACTAACATTCTGTAGGTGAGATATAAACTGTGAATTATTCTTTGGGTAAACGAAAAATTAACTACATAGGTGAACCAACTTTTATTGCGCCAAATTCAACTATTATTGGTTCTGTTGATATTCATGCGAATGCAAGTATTTGGTTCAATGTAATTATTCGTGCGGATAATGACCTCGTGACGATTGGTGAAAATAGTAATGTCCAGGATGGTTCCGTATTGCATATTGATTCAGGCTTCCCTTTAACTATTGGCAAGGGCGTAACCATAGGGCACAAGGTGATGTTACACGGTTGTACCATTGGTGATAATAGCTTGATTGGTATTAATGCTGTTGTCTTGAATGGTGCTAAAATAGGTAAGAATTGTTTGATCGGCGCCAATGCCTTGATTCCAGAAAATATGGTGGTGCCTGATGGATCGATGGTATTAGGCAGCCCTGGAAAAGTTAAACGAGCGTTATCAGAACAGGAAATCAAAATGCTCCAGTTGAGTGCTGCTCATTATGTGATGAATGGCAAAAAATATACTCAAGAGTTGGTAGAAGATTAATTTTTTAAGTCAAAAGAAGAGAGTAAATATGTCATTAGTAGATGATCCAAATGAAGTATCTTCACCGTGTGTGAGTATTTGTGCCTTGAACGAGAATGATGTGTGTGTTGGCTGTTACCGTACCGGTGATGAAGTGACGCGTTGGTGGGGAATGAGTAACACTCAGAAATTAGCGACTATCGAACTGGCTAAAGAGCGTGATAGCCAAGGCTAATTCTAGATTTTATTGATATAATTTTCGAGATAACTACCTATTGTAACTACCAACGAAGAGTAACAGCATGACCACCATTGGAACCCCTCTCTCAACAACAGCCACGAAAGTACTCTTTTGTGGCGCCGGTGAACTAGGTAAAGAAGTCGCCATTGAGCTCCAACGCTTTGGTGTAGAAATCATTGCCGTTGATCGTTATAGCAACGCCCCGGCGATGCAGGTTGCTCATCGATCTCATGTGATCGATATGTTGAATGGGGCAGCGCTGCGTTCAGTGATCGAGAGGGAACAACCTGATTTTATCGTGCCGGAAATTGAAGCCATCGCAACAGATACACTTATGGAACTTGAGCAAGAAGGTTTTCATATAATCCCTTCTGCCAGAGCGGTTCATTTGACCATGAATAGAGAAGGTATTAGGCGCTTGGCAGCTGAAACACTTTCTTTGAAAACCTCTCCTTATCACTTTGTAGATGATTATCCCTCATTTTGTACCGCTATCGACACTTTAGGTTTTCCTTGTGTGGTAAAGCCAATTATGAGCTCTTCGGGTAAGGGGCAGAGCACGATCAAATCTGAAGGTGATATCGAAGCTGCTTGGAAATACTCACAGTCTGGCGGCCGCTCCGGCGAGGGGACGGTAATCGTGGAAGGTTTTGTTGATTTTGATTACGAGATTACGTTACTGACAGTATGTCATGGAGGTGAAACTAGTTTTTGTGCTCCGATAGGTCATACCCAAAAAGATGGAGACTACCAACAATCATGGCAGCCTCAAAACATGTCAACCGAAGTATTGGAAAAAGCTAAAGATATCGCTGGGAAAGTAACTGAAAATCTGGGTGGTAATGGCTTGTTTGGTGTTGAATTATTTATCAAAGGTGACGATGTGCTCTTCAGTGAGGTTTCACCAAGGCCTCATGATACAGGTCTGGTGACATTAATTTCACAAGACCTTTCAGAGTTTGCTCTTCATGCCAGAGCGATACTCGGACTGCCTATATCGGGCATCAAACAGTTAGGTCCAGCAGCTTCATCTGTCATATTAGTAGATGGTCATTCATCACATGTCAGTTTTTCTCAACTTGATCTAGCATTGATAGCGCCGGATACCGGGCTTCGTTTATTTGGTAAACCTGTTGTTGCAGGTAGTCGTCGTATGGGGGTGGGGTTAGCATTAGGCGACTCGATAGAGCTTGCTATTGAAAAAGCAAAATTTGTTTCTTCTGCTGTTGAAGTAAACTTATAAGCTAGTTGTTGTACTTATATGACTATTGAACCTAAAACAATTGATCATGGCTTTACGCCGATTCTGGCAAAGAAGCCAAAAGTACTCGTCTTGGGTACGCTTCCG
>NZ_CAJWCF010000105.1 GCF_913020055.1 uncultured Paraglaciecola sp.
TGGTTGGTGGTTTGCAACCAACACCTTGGGGCTGATTTTGGATTCGACAAGACTCTAGACGCTTTAGGTGCATGCAGAGGAGCGGTTTGCCTCTATAAAAGCCGCATTTAAATAGTCGCAAACGACGAAAACTACGCACTAGCCGCTTAATACCCGGCAGTGCCCTTCCACTCATACTCTTTCTGCTAGTAGAGGTTCGGAAGGTCATCCCAGCAGGATAGCGAGGGAACCTTGTCTAAGGGTGAACCGCGAAATAGTATTAGGCCAGCTGCAACGAAATCCTGTTTGTCGGAGTTCCACGTAGTTAAATAAAAGACAAAATAAGCATGTAGTACCGACAGTTGACGTTTTTTGGACGCGGGTTCGAGTCCCGCCAGCTCCACCAACTGAAATAAAAAAAGGCTGATTTATCAGCCTTTTTTTATGCCTGCAACAAAGTAAAAAGTGACCTGCAGAGGTCTTTAGTGTCTTTTAAGATCTAGTAACATCTAAGTGTTTTAGTAGTACCACACAACTGATACTCAAATTGGTACTACTAAAATGGCGCGACGTACTAAGGCACTCATAGAAACTGTCAGTGGGTTATGTCAAAACCGTTACTGTAGATATCCTGTTAATTACCTATTATTTTTCATTTCCCAGACAGCTCTTCCTTAAGCACAAACTTCAATACTTTGCCTGCCGGATTTCGTGGCAGTGCAGGCACTTTATGTAACTTAATGGGTAACTTGTAACGAGCTAAATGTACTTCGGCAAAACCTCTAAGGTCTTCCAAATTTAAATCAGCACCTTCCACAAGGGCTATCACAGCCGTCACTGCCTCACCCCATTTGTCATCAGGTAAACCAATGACTGCGACTTCGGCGATTAATTCATGTTTGTACAGCACACTTTCGACCTCAGCGGGATACACGTTTTCACCGCCGGTTATCACCATGTCTTTAAGTCGGTCACATATAAATAAGAAGCCGTCTTCGTCCAAATATCCAATATCGCCAGAATGGAACCAGCCCTTATCATCAATAGCTTTTGCTGTAGCCTCGGGACGGTTCCAGTATCCTTTCATTACATTGGCTCCGGAGATACAAATTTCTCCGTGCTCCATAACAGCTAATTCTTCGTTATCATCGTTGACTATTTTAAGGTCGGAATAAAATGCCGCTTGCCCAGCTGAGCCAATTTTACTTATTGCCCATTCTGGGGTGAGCAATGAGGCAAATGGAGCAGTTTCGGTTAGGCCGTAACCCTGGCAAAAGTTAATTTCACGATTGGAATATAAAGTCAGTAGTGATTCTGGAACAGGCGCTGCACCACATACCAGCATCTTAATGCTAGTTAAATCTGTGCTTTCAAAATCAGGGTGCTGTGACATAAACAAAAACATCGCGGGAGCGCCAAACATACTGGTCACTTTGTATTTTTGGATATATTGCAAAACAAGGCCAGGATCAAAATTTCTAACCAGCACTAAAGTTGAGCCCATCATAAAACTTTGCAGTGTCATTACGTTTAAGCCTGCAATGTGGAACAAAGGAGCAGCTGTTAGCACTACATCATCTCTAGCACCGCCATAAGATAATTGAGCGTTGATGTTGTTCCACATAATATTGCCGTGGCTGAGCATGACTCCTTTCGGTAATCCAGTTGTTCCAGAGGTATACATAATGACGCTGGTATCATGCTGGTCAACCGCAACTGGGTGTTGCAGTGCAGCAGATTCAGCGCGCTCATCTGTCAGAGAACGCCAACCAGCAAGGTTTGATTCGGCACCAAAATACTCTCGGCAACAAAGTTCTCCTTTGACGGGGTCAATCACTTCCTGCATAGGGGCATCACACACAAGGGTGTGCACGCCTGCATCGTTAATAATAAATTTTAATTCTTCGGCGGTAAGCCGAAAATTTAAAGGTACAAAAATAGCACCCAGCGCATTAGCTGCAAACAACGTTTCAAGAAAGGCCGGCTGATTAAAACCTACAAAAGCCACTCTATCCCCCATACACACACCTGAATCCTGCAACAATTTGGCCTGTTGCCTAACAAGTTGCGCAAAACCTCCATAAGAAAACGTTTTATCCTCAAAAATCAGAGCGGTACGTTCTGGATTTAATTGTGCGCGACGTAACATACCAATCGCAATATTGGGCTCGATTTCAGGTTTATGCATAGAGATCTCGTTGTAATGTTAATGGCTTAGTAATTATGTTAACACTGAGATAACAAACAGAAAAAGGCAAGAAAATTTCGAGTTATATAGAGGATACAAATAGATATATTTTTATTCTGATGAATTTTTAATGAATTTTTTAACAAGTTATTTTGGAGATCTTTTGCTTACGCTGAAATTTCACTCATTTGGCGGTTAAGACCCATTGTAATAACGCAGGCAATCACAGCCTAATCAACAAATAAAGTTCCTGCCAAACCTTCCAAAAATATAAAAGCTTATCTTTCGATAAGCCTTTTTTGTTTGTACCGGAAGGAGTTGCCCCCCAAAGACAAGATATGACTACCTATACTTTTAAGTCTTTAAGCCTTTCAATTACAAAATCGATTAATTCTTGAAGAGAGGAGCCAATACCTGGAATGGCCCCCACTAGGCTTTTGACAATAATGACACCTTTTGTAAACACCCCCAGTAAGTAGTTAATGCCCCCAAACGTGTTGAAATTATTAACTGCCAGTTCAAACTCTTTGAACTTATATGCTTTTTGAACGCCACTAAGACCCGCTCGATTAAGGTCACTTGCATACTTATTGGGGTATTCATTTAGTATAAAATTATCTATTTCAATGATAATTTCTGCTGGCTCGCCTCTAAAGTTTTCAATATGGCTGGCAACGGATTTGGTAAACAATTCTCTAAATTCTATAGGGAAAAGGATATCTACAGATTGGCCTACAACTCCCAATGCCTTGTGGCATTGATTAAAAAGCTCACTAAAATTGTTTATTGCAACATCATCAGACATGTATTCACCTCGTGTCATCTCGTTATATTTAGAATTAAATGAGTCATCATCTTAAAAGTCTAAAATTATAGGTTATTTCACAGTTTCTAAGTCGATTCTACACAACCTTTAGGCATGCCTCATCAGGTAAAATTAATATTGTGTTAATACATTTACGTTATTAGTTGGCTCTAACGTTGAAATGCTTGTCGGTATTCACTAGGGGTGTATGAAGAGACTTTTTTAAAGGTACGTCGAAATGCTGCGTCATCTGAAAAGCCTAAGGCGTCGCTTATGAGATTAATCGGTTTACTGCTGTATATCAGAGACTCACTGGCCTGATGAAGTTTGATCAGGCGCATGAAACTGGCCAATGACAAGTCAGTTAATTTATTAACTTTACGTGCAAGGGTTCGCTCTGTTTGATTGAGGTGTTTGGCTAAGACAGCAATAGTCAGCTCAGTTGCAGGCGTTTTTTGCACCCAAACATATATACCTCTGAGCAGTTTATCATCCAATTTCATCAACTTAATTTGCGTAAATGGTTGTGTGGATTTTTCGGGTTTCGGAATGATCATCAATTCGATAATGTCTCGTAAGACATCTTGACCACAATGCTCTTCAACTAATGCTTGGGCAATTGGCAGGTAGCCGTTTAACCCTGAAGCGGTTCTATTTTGACTTTCATAGGTATAGGTTTGACTAAAACTCCAATCAACAGTTGCATAGTTATTTTGTACAAAGTCGGCTAACCACCATGTAGCCGTAGCCTGTTGATGCTCTAAACGACCGGCAGCTGCCATGATACAGACAGCCGTGCAGTATCCCCAGACCTGCGTGTTAACAGGCAAAGCTTTTAAAGCTGCTATCATCGATTGGTAACGATCAATTGCCAACTCAACATCACGCTGATGATGGGTCCAAAAACCAGGAATAAGCAACGCATCCACTGATGTAGCTGATAATGCACCCTCTACTTTCATTGTGATTACCGGGGTTTTACTTCCAGTTGTGATGGCGACCTCTTTACCATCAACGCTTACCCAGTGAGTACTGAAAACAGACTTACCGGCTCGTCTATTCGCAACCTCTAGTATTTCTGCAAAGGCAAATAAACCAGACACGACGCAGCCGGGATATATCAATAGTCCAATTTTCATCTTCACCCTCTCTTAGTAGGCAGGATTACCCTTCCAAAGTAATATGATTACTTATGAGTTTATGTACTTCTGTTGCCTGCTCTAACATGGGCCAATGCCCTGTGTTTGCTAATATATGTACGTTATCAGTAGCAAAACGTTTAGAAAGTGCTACCGGTAAATATGTATCTTTTTCGCCCCAAATCACTTGAGTGGGAAAATATTCAGAAAGGCTGTGTAACTGGCCTTCCCAAGATTTAAAAATGACAGGATCAAGAGCGCGATAAAAACGTAAAATTAACCGTCGGTTGCGCCAAGACAATGCATCGTAATTTGATTTAATTTGCCCATCAGTCAGTATTGGCGCGCTTTTTTTCATTGCAGCACTAAATTGTTTGTATCTCATTAAATACATGGCCAATTCACCCAATATTGGTTTACGCCAGGTTTTCGCCATCGCGTGCCACTGATAGTCAGAAAAAAAAGTGGTGTCCATAATGGTTAAGCTTTTTACTTTATCTGAGTGAGTTAATGCGAAGGCCAACCCTACGATGCCACCAATGTCGTGAATGACCAAATGTACACCGCCAGTAACACGTAAACTCGCTCATAGTTGTTCGATAAAATGAGCTAAGTTCTCAAGACTATAATCAAAATTTTGTGGTGATTGTGTACGACCAAACCCCGGAAGGTCGGGTGCGATACATTGGTATTTATCTGCAAAAGCCGCAATGGCTCCATCCCAAACTTCTGACGTATCCGGTACTCCGTGTAAAAATAAAATTGGCTCACCTTGCCCCTTCATATTTACAAAAACGCGACTTAGTTCAACGTTATACATTGTCATAATTTCACCTGTTTGATCAGTTATTGGTTTTCAATGATGAATATCATGACAGAACTTAAGCCTAGATTAAGTGGCGTAAAATGACATAAAACATACCATTTATACAAATAATTTGTCTCTAATTGTATTTTTTATGTCAAATTTAGCCATAACTTTAGGTCATTTTCCTGCATACACTGTTTCTCATCCTAGAATAATTAAGGCCGAAACATGAAAGTTACACAGATTAGAAATGCGACCATACTGATTGAAACCGCCATAGAGGGTAACCAGAAAGGCATTTTGGTCGATCCCATGTTTGCACCTATGAGTGCTATTCCTTCGCTTAAATACGCAACAACTAACAGGCGAAGAAACCCGTTGGTAGAACTGCCATCCAATATGGATGAATTAAAATCACGTGTTACTTGCTGCCTAATCACCCACTGTCAAAAAGGTCATTTCGATCATTTGGATCGTGCAGCCACCAAATGGCTTAGAGACAATAATATTCCTGTTTATTGCTCAACGCAGGATTCAGCGTTTCTTAGAAAAAAAGGGTTGGCGGTGGTTACTTTAGACCCTTCAACAGAAAACCATTTTCTGAACGGATCCATTAAATTAGTCCCCTGTTTACACGGTGAGGGTTTGATTGGAAAAATGATGGCACACGGTTACGGTTATCATATACCGCTGCCAGGTGAATCCAGTATTTATGTTACTGGCGATACAATATTAACAAACGTGGTCAAAAACTTTATTAAACAAACCCAGCCAAAGATTGTTGTTATCCCAGCTGGAGGGGCGATTTTTGACTTAGGCAGGGAAATTATTATGGGGCTATCAGAGGCGATTCAAATAGGAGAATTCGCAAAGGGTCTGGTAACTGCCAACCACCTTGAAGCACTTGACCATTGCCCAGTAACACGTGAGTCCATTCGTAGCGAAATTGAAGTTAGGGGTTGGAAACATCGATTTTTTGTTCCCGACGATGGTGAAAGCTTTAATTTTAATCGATTAAATTTACTAAAGGTTTCGTCATGAATAAACTCTCGCTTATTATCGGGCTAATAATTTCAATGATTATCATTGTGCGTTTTAAACAAACACGTTTGGAAAACAGTACGTTGTCTTATTCATTATTACTTTTTACATTTCCTGTTTATTATTTGATTTTTGCTATTTATAACAAGGATTATGAAGCGGTAGCATTTGAAGTTTTTGTGGGTTTACTGTTTTTTAGCATTGCTATTTTGTCTTTAAATCTAAGTACATTTTATAGATTTGGCCTACTCACAATCGGTTACCTATTACATGGTGTTTATGATGTTACCCACAACGAAATTTTTATTAACACCGGTACTCCGCTTTGGTGGCCAGAGTTTTGCGGCGTAATAGACATATTTATAGGCTTGTATTTAGCATACTTAACATTTAACAGTCGAACGTTAGATTCTACGTTGGCAGCTGTTAGAAAAAACCAACAAGAATAAATAGGCAAAAATTCCTAGTAGGTTTATCCCCTCCCCTCATTTGTATTGAGTCTATTTCTGAATGTCATTCAGACTAAGTTTATTTAACACGTTATTTAGTATCTTCACGAAATGGCGTATTTCTCTTTTCGGCATCACTGCCACGACTTTCATCAAAAAAACATAATTAATTGATTTAACTCAATAAATTAACATTACCTTTAATTGGTATGTTTCTAGCAACAACACAATCAAATGCCACGCTTTGTTAATTAACTTTCCTAACGTGGCTAACTCGTAATCACATAATAAACAATTGGTTTGCAACCTAGGAGCACGACAATGAGAACATTACCTATCAACCGATACACACTAGGGCTATTTTATGCCATCTTGCTTGTTGCCGGTTTACAATCATTAGTACAGGCCGAAAATGTGCCAAACATCCACTACCGCACGGTAACAGTAGATGATGTAGAGATCTTTTATCGCGAAGCGGGTAATCCCAACAATCCAACAATATTGTTACTCCATGGATTTCCGACATCCTCACATATGTTTCGAGATCTGATTGCTGAGATTTCAGATGAGTTCCACCTGATTGCCCCTGACTATCCTGGTTATGGTTTCAGCTCAATGCCGAAGTCAAAAGACTTTGACTACTCCTTCGACAACGTAGCGAACCTCGTAGGTAAGTTTGTCGATAATATTGAACTAGACAAATTCAGCCTATACCTGATGGATTACGGCGCGCCTATCGGTTTTCGCATTGCCACCGCCCAACCGGATCGCATTCAAAGTTTAATTGTGCAAAACGGTAATGCTTATGACGAAGGCATAAACAACAACTTTTGGGAGCCCATTAAGGCCTACTGGAAAGATCGTAAGGCCGTCAACAAAGGGTTAGACAACGACTTTTGGAAACACGTCAAAGCTGCCTATAAACAGCCAGTTATGACTAACGATGATGCCTTAAGATTTCTCACCACCTTTGGCGCTACAAAATGGCAGTACACCAATGGTGTTGAGAACATAGAGGCCTTTAGCCCAGATACCTGGGGACATGTTCAACCACTTTTGGATAGAGAAGGTAATCAGGACATTCAACTGGATATGTTTTACAGCTATGGCTCAAACCCACCACTGTATCCAGAATGGCAAGCATACCTGCGTAACAAACAACCGCCTACATTGATTGTTTGGGGTGAAAATGACGAAATTTTTCCTGCAGCTGGCGCTGAACCATACAAACGAGATCTGCAAGATCTTGAATACCACTTAATTGACACAGGTCACTTTGCGCTGGAAACCCACGGCCAAGAGATTGCTGACTTGATGCGCAATTTCCTTAATCGAAAAGTAGCTAATCCTACTCTAGCAGCGAATTAACCTAACTGTATTGCGGCTGCAATAGTGTAGCCTCTTTATCTGGTATTTAACCAATCAATAATCTAACCAAACTGAGTTAAAAACAGGAATACCCATGAAATTATATAGCGCTTGGTATTGCCCCTTCGCACAACGAACGTGGATGAGTTTGCTGCAAAAAGGTGTGAAGTTCGAATACATAGAGACCGATCCCTATGATAAAACCGAACAATGGCTAAATACATCTAGGCAAACAGGCACAGTGCCAGTATTGGCTCCCGAAAAAGGTAACACTATTCCAGGTTCAACTCGGACCATTGAATACCTTGAATTAGCATCACCCAACACACCTAGGCTTTATTCAATAGATCCTGAAGAAAAAGCAGAGCAGTCATTTTGGATAGACTTTGTTAGTGAGCATATTACACCGTACTTTTATCGTTTTCTAAAGTCACAGAAAAATGATGACTTTCAGTACGAATCAACCAACAAGTTAGTCGAAGGGCTCTCTGTAATCACACAGGCCATGAGCAATCAAGGCCCCTACTTTAACGGTAATGACATCAGCGCTGTGGATATTACACTTTTTCCATTCGCTTATAGAATTAAGCTGTTATTAGGCTTTTATAAGAGTTTTGAACTTCCACAACAAGGGCCGACTTGGCAACGATTAAACCGGTGGTACACCGAGATGTTAACGTCATCTAGCTTCCAAAAAACTATAGGCAACGCCAAGGATTATGATCAACGTCTTATCCAGTTTTATCTGCCTTACAGCTTAGGTGGAGGGCAAGCGAATGTGACTGCCTTAGCAACATAATGGCTCAACATTCATCTTACATACCTTCTATTGCAATAAACCAAACAACAGACAGGAGTAATCACATGACCAAAACAGACTCACAATCATCACTTTGGACACGGGTGTCTTACTGGCTGACTAAAATCGCCGACACCTTTGACAACGACAGTGTTGAATTCACTTTTAAACGAGTGAATGAATTGAACAAAGAGCTGATCGAGCTAAAAACAAGGGTTCAGCAACTTGAAAACGAACAAACTAACAAGCCAAGCAGCACTGCTACTCAAGCAGCTGCTTAACTCACACTAAATTGAATAAAACAGCCGATGAATTGGCTAACCCAATTCACAATAACAGAGGAACAAAACATGTCATCAGCCTATAAACTAACATTATCGACAAGAACTTTAGAGGATGCCGATCCTCAAGCGAAACCAGTGCTTGAACAAGTCAAAGCGTCAATGGGAATGATCCCCAATATGTATAGCGATATGGCCAACTCACCATCAATGTTACAAAGCTATGCTCAAGGATATTCGTCGTTCCGTGATGAGTCGGGCTTTACTCCAGCCGAACAAGAAGTGGTGTTTCTCACCATTAGTCGTGAGAACGAGTGCCATTATTGTATGGCCGCACACAGTTTTGTAGCCGACAACATATCAAAAGTGCCGGTAAAAGTGACTAATGCGATTCGCGATGGTCAACCTATCACCGACAATAAATTAGCCGCACTTTCAACATTTTCACGCACAATGTTCTTGACGCGCGGCCATCCGAGTAAAGACGACGTTGCCAATTTTCTGCTTGCTGGATATTCAGAAACTCACATTCTTAGCATTATTTTGGCACTTGCGGTAAAGACCATTAGCAATTATTCAAACCATGTGTTCGATACATCTGTAGACCCAGCATTTGCTAGCAGGACGTGGGACAAATTAAAATCACAGAGTAAAGTTGCCTAAATAGACAAAACTTGACAAGTATATGCATATGCATATACTAACTTTAATTATAACGTCAAACGTGAGAAATCCCATGCATAACGGCGATTGTTTTAACCTTGCCATGCGTAAATCAAGCCGCTTGATAACGCAATTTTATCAAGAACGTTTAAGTAAAACAGGTTTAAAGGTTGGGCAATTCTCTATTCTAAGGGCAGTCAAATTTTGTAAAGAAACAAGTAATAAAGAGCTGCAATCGATATTGGTACTGGATCAGACAACCTTGAGCCGTAATCTTAAACCTTTGATTCGAGATGGGTATTTGAAGTTATCTGCACACTCCGAAGATGGCCGACAAAAAATCATCAGTCTCAGCCCTGCCGGTCTTGCTCTATACCAAGAAACGCTGCCTATTTGGAAAGCAGCACAAGATGAACTGCAACAGAAGATTGGTACAACAGAGACAGACAACATTCTGGCGTTAACCGATATTTTTGTAAAAGCCTTAGGCAATTAGTTTGCTTTTGTTTTGCCTAACAACATGTATATACATAGTACTAATTAAGGCAAAGAATATGACAGACTTACACGTTAAGCACTATCTAATGTAGTCCTAAGAAGCGAATACACAGTACAAATTTATACCAAAAAGGCGCCGGCTAGTAGCAAGGTCAGTACTTTCAGGCAGTATAAGGCATTTCGATGCTTTACCTAAATTATAACTAACAACATGCATATGCATGCAAGTAAGGTGTAATATGAAAACGATTGAAAATCCATCGCGAGTCCAACAACTTGCGCGCTTAGTTGTCCACTACCCAAAGATTAATGTACTCATAAGTTTGGTCGTGATGATCGCTTTATTGTCTGCATTGCCACTGCTATATAAAGATACACGTGCCGACGCTTTCTTAGCGGCTGATAATCCAGCGTTGGTCTACCAAAATGTAGTCAAAGAACAATTTGGGCTTAGCGATCCGATTGTTATAGCCATTATCAATGACTCTGAGAAAGGCGTCTTTAACCCTACTTCTTTGCAATTAATTGACTGGTTAACTGAGGAAATATCTGCACTGGATAATATCAATGCGCAGCGTGTCACAAGCTTAGCCACCGAAAACAATATCACGGGTTCAGATGAGGGCATGCAGGTTGACCCATTCTTTGATGAATATCCTGATACACAGCACATTGCTGACAAGATATGGCGGCAAGTGTCAGACTTTCCTTTATACATGGGCAGTCTGATTGCTGAAGATAAAAAAGCCACCGTGATTGTTGCTGAACTTAATGATAAAGGGCTGGCAGAAATAACATATCAGCAAGTTCTGCAGCTAGTAGAAAATGCCCCAATTGGTCAAAACGATACCCTGTATATTGCTGGTGAAGGCGCCATCTCAGGTTATCTTGGTAGTTATATTGATGCCGATGCGCAGCGCTTAAATCCATTGGCGGGTTTGATTATCACAATCATTGTTCTGTTTGCTTTTCGCAGGTTTAGCCCTGCTTTATTAGCAAATATCATTATTGCCGCTTCGGTACTGATGACACTTGCGGTCATGGCCCTGTTTGATGTGCCATTTTTTGTCATCACCAATGCAATGCCGGTTATTTTGATTGGTATTTCAGTGGCTGACTCCATGCATATTTTTAGTGATTATTTCGAGCGACAAGCAAATAACCCAGAACAAGATAAAAAAGAAATCATTGTAGAAACACTGGTCACCATGTGGCGTCCAATCACATTAACCACCCTGACAACTATCGCCGGGTTTATTGGTTTATACTTTTCGGCCTACATGCCTCCGTTTAAATTTTTTGGTTTATTTACCGCTATTGGCGTTGCGATCGCATGGATTTATTCTTTAATCTTTTTACCTGCCGCCATGTCTATTATTCAACCTAACGCCAGTAAACGCATGGTCAAATTGGCCCAAAGTGACGAGTTGGATACGTTTGCTAAGATAATGGTTTTCCTAGGAAACATCACAATGAATAACGCGAGAAAAGTGATTGTTTTCTTTGTACTTATTATTCTTAGCGGGTTTTATTCTGCCACTCACCTCAGCGTTAATGAAAACCGTATTGAAACCTTTCACCCTAGCGAGCCTCTTTTTAAGGCAGACCAAGCCATCAACCAACATCTAAATGGCACTAACAATCTAAATATAATCATCGAAGCCAACGAAAGTGAAGCCCTGTTTACAACAGAAAACCTAACCCAAATAGAAGCGTTACAAACCTATGCATTAACACTAGAAAACGTGAAGGGTGCAACGTCTATCGTTGACTATCTGAAGCAGATACACCGCTCACTGAACGGCGGCGACAAACAATTTTATTGGTTGCCTAAAAACAAAGAGCTGATTGCGCAATATTTTCTGATTTACTCTGCATCATCGGATCCTACCGATTTTGAAGAAGAAATCGATTATGACTACCGCATCGCAAATATTCGTTTGAGTTTGAATAAGGGAAGTTATCAGGACAACAAAGACACCGTTGAAAAACTAAATTCTTATATTGAAGATAATTTTAATAGTGCCAATTTAACCGCAACGCTAAGTGGCCGAGTGAATGTAAATTACCACTGGATTGAAGGGGTGGGTGAAAGCCACTTTCTTGGTTTAGGGATTTCACTCTTCCTCGTATTGGCAGTATCAGCCTTACTGTTTGGTTCGTTGACAGCAGGTTTATTCGCAATACTACCTGTACTCAGTTCAATTCTTCTTGTTTATGCTGCGATGGTGTTGCTTAAAATCAATTTAGGTGTGGGTACATCTATGTTTGCATCGGTTGCGATTGGTCTAGGTGTAGATTTCTCCATACACACCATCGATAGACTGCGCACATCCTTTAAAGATAATTTTGGCAACTGGGATCAGGCCTTAGCCGATTTATACCCATTAACTGGACGTGCATTGTTCTTTAACTATCTAGCCATAGCCCTTGGGTTTGGCGTGCTTATCTCCAGTAAAGTGGTGCCATTAACAAATTTTGGCACCATTGTTTTTATCTCGGTGACAACCAGCTTCTTTGCCAGCATGAGCTTTTTACCCGCGTTAATTAAACTGACTAAGCCTAAATTCATCACTGACGATTACTTAAATACCCAAGGCGCACCGCGCTACAGTTTTGCTAGAAAAGCCGCTCGTTTAGCCTCTGCTTTTATTGTTGTTGGCGTTCTGAGTGTTGTTGCATTCGGCAAAGCGGCCTTGGCTTCACCTGATGTATTAACGGTGGTTGATAACATCAATAAAGTTGATGATGGCGATTTTGTTACCCGCAAACTAACAATGACGTTGGTCGACAAGCGCGGCAAAACTCGTGTTCGTGAAACCCAAGCCTACCGCAAGTATTACGATGGCGAGAAACGAACGGTATTGTTTTATAAGAAACCTACCAACGTAAAAGGCACCGCTTTTTTAACCTTTGATTATGAGCCTGTAGAGAAAGAAGATAATCAATGGTTATATCTGCCCGCATTAAGAAAGGTCAGAAGGATCTCAGCCTCTGATCGCGGCGACTATTTCCTAGGCACTGATTTCACCTACGAAGACATAAAACAAGAAGGCAAGTTAGCACTGCAAGACTACGACTACAGTATCATTCGTTTTGAACCATTAACCCTGGAAAATGGCGACCACTACGATGCTATTTTGATGAAAGGGGTGCCCAAAACTAAAGCGATTGCCAAAGAGCTAGGTTATGCACGTAACGAATTTTGGGTAGACAGCAAAACTTGGGTCATCATCAAGGTCAATTACTGGGATCTTAAAGACAAACCGCTAAAGACGCTCATTGTCACTGATATACGCAAAGTGGATGATATATTGACCCGGCATAATCTAGCCGCAACTAATCATAAGACCGGGCATAAAACCACCTTTGTATTTAGTGATGTGGATTACAAAACCCAGGTCAAAGACAAGTTATTTACCCAACGTGCCATGAAGCTTGGTAAATAAAATGATTAAATCACTCTTATCTGCGTCACTCATTACACTGATGTCCAGCAGTATTCATGCTGAACTAAGCGCAACCTGGGAGCAAGAATTTGCCCTAAGCGTTTCTGGTGGGGATACGCATGCTCAGAAATTGGAGTCTATTTTTCAGCCTGAATGGAATACTAGCCTAACAGATAATATCGATATGACGGTTATTGGCCGAATGCTTTTGGACGCCTACGATAATCTAGGTTTCGAAAATGCTAGTTTTGATAACTTTAGCGACATCAATGGCACAATTACACAAAGCAAACACGCCGATATTAGTATTCGCGAGTGGTATGTGGACACCGAAATATCCAACACTTTTTGGCGTATTGGAAAACAGCAAGTGGTGTGGGGGCAAGCGGATGGACTTAAAGTACTCGACGTGGTGAATCCACAGAGTTATCGAGAATTTATTCTTGATGACTTTGCCGATTCACGTATTCCTTTATGGATGTTAAATGTGGAAGTGCCAATAGGCGACAACGATAGTGTTCAATTCTTATGGATAGCAGATTTAACCTATAATGAATTAGCGACTCAAGGTAGCGTTTATGAGCTCAGTAGTCCTTTGTTTATTCCTCAATCGACAGATGGGATCAAGCTGCTAGGGATTAATCAACACAGGCCCTCATCTGCGATTAAAGATGCGGACATAGGAATACGTTATTCTAAGTTCTATGCTGGCTGGGACCTTACGTTTAACTATATGTATCACTATCAGGATAACCCTGTGATGTATCAAACGTTGGTTGAGAATAACCTCACTATTAACGCCCAGTTTGAGAGAAATAACTTACTCGGAGCCAGTGCCAGTAAAGCATTTGGCGATTTCACTCTCAGAACCGAAATTGCATACAGTAGTGACACCTATCATTTGCTCGACAAAAGCAGTGCCGTCTTTATTCAAAAACAAGGGATACATCAATCAGATGATGTCTCATCAGTACTTGGTCTTGACTGGCAAGGGTTAGAAAATACCATGCTGAGCATCCAATGGTTTCAAAGCAGTTTATTTAACTATGAGCCCAGTGTGATCCGCCCTCAACACAATCATATTTTGTCAGGGCTGTATAAACAGTCATTTGAAAATGAAACTTGGGAACTTGAAATATTGGCTTTATATGGTTTGGACAAGCGTGATACAGCTTTACAAATCCACCTCAGCTACATGTTAGAAAGTAATATAAAGCTTTGGGTCGGTACCGATGTTTTTTCAGGTCCTGAAAAAAGTTTATTTGGTCAATTCAACCAAACCGATAGACTCACTCTGGGCCTAGAGTGGGGATTTTAATGTGCTACCCCAAAACTGTTTTAACTTAGTTACCCGAGCCTACTTTAGGCCGGGTTTTATTGGTTACTACTCGCGCCACTGAGCAGCAGCCGCAACTAATTCTTTAACTGATCCCAGTGCCTGCAATTGGGGCAGCACGGTGACGGGTAATTCAACCGTTATACCTTCACCAAATAGTGTATAAACATCGCCGCTATGGGTGTGCACTAAATTACCTGGCGACCTTGAAATTGGCATCGAACATAACCTATCGCCAGGAGAATGTTGTTGTTTTCCGTCTATGACCACTTCACCAGTAACCACCCTGCCCCAGCGCTGCTGAAGATTGCTGCCATCAGGCATACCAAACAGATAGACCATTGACCAATTTTTAAGAACCGTTACCAATCTAACCCCCAGTCTGTAAAACACAGTGTAATAGAAAGTGCCAATGTATAATTTCTTTCAGATGTTGGCGAGTATTTGTATTGCCCTAGATGATGTTTATATCAACTTCAATATATTACCAACACGTTATTTAGTGCCTTCACGAAATGGCGTGTTTAAAATAAAAAGCCTATCCCCCAAATCAAAACAAAAAACCATAAGCTATTGTTTTAAATATATTATTTAAAACAATCAAGTTTGGTACAGATCTGGCATTAGCTAACTTACATTACTAATGCAACTAAGCAAAAAGCTTAATGCGACCCAATTTTGAGGTATACATTATGGAACAAAGACACCCTATTCCCCCTTTTACACGAGCAACGGCCTTACAAAAAGTACAGGCTGCAGAAGATGCATGGAACAGCCGAGATCCGCTGAAAATAGCCCAAGCTTATAGTAAAAATTCACAATGGCGCAATCGTGACTGCTTCATCACAGGGCGTGATGAAATTGTTAAGTTCTTGAGCCATAAATGGCATAACGAACTGGATTATAAGCTTAAAAAAGAACTCTGGTGTTTTGATGAAACACACATAGCCGTGCGCTTCAAATATGAATGGCACAATAGTCTGGGCCAATGGTTTCGCTCATACGGCAATGAGTTATGGCAGTTCGATGAAAATGGCTTAATGGAACGCAGAGAAGCCAGTATTAATGATTTGGCCATAGATGAAGCGGATAGAACTCTTTAAAAAATTCTCCCTAAGTGCCCCTTGGCCTACATATGAGATATGTGTAGGCCCTTTTTAATTAACCCGAACTCTGGAAAAGACGTGCTACCTCCTCCCTTTTTGTTAACGCTTAATTGCCAGTTTTTCCATTCTAGATCTTAAGGTGTTTGGGTGCATATCAAGTATTTCTGCCGCGCCCCCATCGCCCGACACTTTCCAATTAGTTTTTTCTAACACAGATTGAATGTGATTTTTCTCCATACTAGCCAAACTGCCATGCCCAGCATTTTGCTCACTAGCTTGGGAAATGAGGTTACTATTTGCGATTGGAAACGCACTTTCGGGTACTTCCATCATGTTGCCTCTGGCAAGTATTGCTGAGCGCTCTAAGACGTTTTGCAATTCACGTATGTTGCCTGGCCATGAATATGCCGCCATACGTTTTTTAGATTGGTCGCA
>NZ_CAJWCF010000106.1 GCF_913020055.1 uncultured Paraglaciecola sp.
ACTAGTGCGTCAACCACCGTTTACAATTAAACATATAACTTAAAAATATAAATTTAAATATTTTGGGCGTTTGTATACTAAAAGAACAACTGTGGGCAAGTTGGAGAGGGGAAATTAACGAAAAGTCTTCCAGTTTATCGATAGCGATAATAATAGTTCACGAAGTGATAACGCACGCTGTTGACCTTTGCCTTTGTGATCCCACTTATGACCACAACACGCCGCCGTTAAAATAGCTTTAGTTGGTTTGAGTAATCTCAGGCACTGCACATCGGCTTGCCTGTATTTATCTTCGGCAAATTCGCCGTCAATATTGAACCAGCCAAATTTATTGGTATGCACACGATTGCCGGCTAGATCGAGTCTGTCTATTGAGTCCAGCTCTATATGTTCAGAGCCAAGCTTTTTAACATGCACGGCAATACTACAACCAATCTGAATGTTGCTAGCAAACCACTGCTGAGTTTTTTCTGTCGCATAGTTGTTGGCCATACATTTTGCCGCTTGTTTAGCTTGCCAACTAGCGTTGTGTACATCAACTTCTAAGGGAGATTGGTGCTGCAAAAGGTTGTAAGCTGCTCGTTTAACATGATGTCTTAAACCTGCTATTTTTCGTTGTAATAGACTGATATTACTAATTTTTTGCTGGGATAAACTGGCAAGTTCTCTTTCATACAGGGCATTGCATAATTCGGCATAATGCAACTGACGCTGATCGTCAGAAAATATATCTACCTGTTGAGAGTTGGAAATTTGCATAGTTGTTGGTGTTAATGTTCGCTTTATGAGTTTACTTTATAAAAAATGCTTAAAACTAAAGATGGCCAGCATTAGCTGACCATTTTATACTCTATATCACTAAATTTGCAGCTTTATTATCTATTCCCTTCATCCTTGAACCTGCACGTTTGTTGGCTGCACTCATTCGCCCCAATCACTTAGTGAACTAAGCTCATGAGTTGAATGAGTTTGCCGCCGCCGTGCAATTCCAATGATTTTGGGAATACAAGATGTATGAGGGCGATTATTGGCCTTTAACTTCAGATAAACCGTTAAAGATAGCTTTGTCACCTAAGTATTCTTCGATACGTAATAATTGGTTGTACTTAGCAACACGATCAGAACGACATAGAGACCCCGTCTTGATTTGACCCGCAGCTGTACCAACCGCTAAATCAGCGATAGTCGCATCTTCAGTTTCACCTGAGCGATGAGAGATAACAGCAGTAAAACCAGCATCTTTAGCCATTTTGATAGCGGCTAATGTTTCAGTTAAAGAACCGATTTGGTTAAACTTGATTAAGATAGAGTTACCGATACCGTTTTCGATACCGCGCGCTAAAATCTTAGTATTTGTAACGAATAAGTCATCACCAACGATTTGAACTCTGTCACCTAATAATTTTGTTTGGTAAGCAAAACCGTCCCAATCTGACTCGTCTAAGCCATCTTCAATTGAAACAATTGGGTATTGATCACAAAGTGTTGCTAAGAAATCAGAAAATTCGTTAGCTGTGAATTGTTTACCTTCACCTTTAAGATCGTAGATAGCCGTTTCTTTGTTGTAGAACTCAGAAGCAGCACAATCCATGGCTAAAGTAATGTCTTTACCTAATTCGTAACCTGCCGCCGCAACAGCTTCTTTGATTACAGCTAAGGCATCAGCGTTTGATGCTAAATCAGGTGCGAAACCACCTTCATCTCCAACAGCTGTGTTTAAGCCTTTTGTAGATAGTACTTTTTTAAGTGCGTGGAATATTTCTGCGCCCATACGTAATGCTTCTTTAAAGCTATCAGCACCAACAGGTTGAACCATAAATTCTTGGATATCAACGTTGTTATCAGCATGCTCACCACCATTGATGATGTTCATCATGGGTAATGGTAATGAGTAAACACCAGGGGTGCCGTTTAAGTCAGCGATATGTTCAAATAATTGAACACCTTTTGCATTGGCTGCAGCTTTAGCTACCGCTAAAGAAACCGCTAAAATGGCATTAGCACCAAATTTTTCTTTGTTTTCTGTGCCATCTAAGTCGATCATGATTTGATCGATTTCAGCTTGCGCTAGAGGATCTTTGCCTATTAATGCAGGAGCTATGTTGTCATTGATGGCAGCAACGGCTTTTAATACGCCTTTACCTAAATAACGGCTTTTGTCGCCGTCACGTAATTCTAAGGCCTCACGTGAACCAGTCGACGCGCCTGAAGGAGCTGCAGCTCTGCCCATAGCACCAGATTCTAAATATACATCAGCTTCAACCGTTGGATTACCACGGGAGTCCATGATTTCACGGGCGATAATTTTGCTAATTTTTGACATTGTTGTCCCTTTTATTAATTGTGATTCTTAAAATATTCGCCTGCGGCTTTTACGAACCCAGCAAAGAGAGGGTGTCCGTCGCGAGGTGTTGAGTTGAATTCTGGGTGAAATTGACCCGCAACAAACCAAGGGTGCTCGGCAATTTCGATAACCTCTACTAAGCGTTTGTCAGCAGATAGTCCTGTGACCTTTAATCCAGCGGCTTCGATTTTTCCACGTAAATTATTATTCACTTCGTATCTGTGTCTGTGCCGTTCGTATATTTCGCTGGCACCATACATATCATGTACTTTACTACCCGGAAGTAAGTGGCATAACTGACTGCCTAAGCGCATGGTGCCACCTAAGTCTGAACTTGCGTCACGTGACTCGGTTGTGCCCGCTGCATCTAACCATTCAGTTATTAGGCCAACGACTGGGAAGGGAGATTCTGGATCGAATTCTGTACTGTTGGCGTTTTCCATGCCAACTACATTGCGCGCATATTCGATTAAGGCCACTTGCATGCCTAAACAAATACCTAAATAAGGCACTTGGTTTTCTCGAGCGTATTTCGCTGCGGCAATTTTGCCTTCTATGCCACGTTCACCGAAACCACCAGGTACTAATATGGCGTCAAGGCCCTGTAATATTTGTTCGCCTTTGCTCTCAATATCTTGTGAGTCAACGTACCTAATCTTCACCGTTAAACGATTTTTTAAGCCTGCATGTTTTAATGCTTCGTTAACTGATTTGTATGCATCGGGGAGTTCAACATATTTACCCACCATACCTATGGTAACTTCACCAGTTGGATTGGATTCGGCATAAAGCACTTGTTCCCATTCGGTTAAATCGGCCTCTGGGCAATCTAAACCAAAACGTTCCACCACCAATTCATCCAAACCTTGCGCTTTAAGCATGGCTGGGATTTTGTATATGCTGTCAGCGTCTCTTAGTGAAATAACAGCTTTATCTATAACGTTAGTAAACAAGGCTATTTTTTGACGTTCATTAGAAGGTAAAGGCACTTCTGAGCGACACACTAGAATATCGGGCTGCACCCCAACCGAGCGTAATTCCTTTACAGAATGTTGTGTGGGTTTGGTTTTAACTTCTGCTGACACTGCAAGATAAGGCACTAATGTAAGGTGCATAAACATCGCACGATTGCGCCCAACTTCAACACCCAATTGACGTATTGCTTCAATAAAGGGTTGTGACTCGATGTCACCTACAGTGCCGCCGATTTCTACTATTGCAACATCAACACCTTCTGCGCCTGCGATAATCCGACGTTTAATTTCATTGGTGATATGTGGGATAACCTGAATAGTGGCACCTAAATAATCACCGCGGCGTTCTCGCTTCAGTACTTCTTCGTATACCCGACCCGTGGTGAAGTTATTACGTTTGGTCATACGCGTACGAATAAAACGTTCGTAGTGACCTAAGTCCAAATCTGTTTCGGCACCATCATCGGTGACAAATACTTCACCGTGTTGAATTGGGCTCATTGTGCCCGGGTCAACGTTAATATAAGGATCAAGCTTGAGCATAGTGACGCTTAAGCCCCTAGCTTCTAGAATTGCCGCAAGCGAGGCTGCAGCAATACCTTTTCCAAGTGATGAAACAACACCACCTGTGACGAAAATATAATTTGTCATGTGAACCCTAATAAAGGCGTTTGAATTGAATAGGCTTTGTACAGTTTGGTTTGAATTCTCTTACTAAAACGTCAAGAAAAAAACCACTACTAGACGGGACGGCATTATACTAAAAAAAGGCATCTCAGACAAAGATTAATCTGAAATAAAAGACATAAGGTATTTCAAAATAATGAATAACCTATACCAATCAACGTAAGTCATTGCTGAGATGTCAATTACTTACGATGGCTGGTATTTGTGTGCTGTGGATTAATTTACTAAACTGTAAATCGCTCCACCTAAACCACCCGCTATCAGCGCAACGTTAGCTAAAAATCCCATTACGAATCCAATAGCTCTGCTGCGAGGGTTTTTCACGTATGCAATATAATAAATAGGCCTGCCTACTAAAAATAAAATACCAATTGCAGCACCAATTAACGGGCTGACAAAAAATGCAAAAATCCATAGTGAAGGTACGAATACAATTAACTGCTCTAGGGTATTTTGTTGAACACGGTAAAGTCTTTCCCATGTTTGATCACCTGTCACTGCTGGTGCAATTACCTTATATTTATTTCGACTGAAGCCGACTTTGAAGGCAAAAAACAAATATTCTAATAACGCTAAAAGTGTAACGATCGCTGGTAATTCCACGTGTATTCCTTAGTTTAATAATATGCTGCTAGTCTTGAGCCGCTAAAATTTTCAGTTGGTATAAATATTCTAACGCCTGTTTAGGGGTTAAATCGTCTGGGTTAATTTGTTTTAAACTTAGGCGTAAATCATCTACTGAATTAAGTAGGTTGAGTTGCTGTTCTTGTCTATCTATAGGTGCTGAACTGGATGTTGGCTGGCTTTCTAGTTCGGCTAATTTATGTTTGGCCTGTTGAATCACACTTCTGGGTACACCCGCTAACTGGGCTACTTGCAAACCGTAACTTTTGTTGGCTGCTCCTTCTTGTACCGCATGCATAAAACGAATGGTTTCTTGATGTTCTACTGCATCAAGGTGCACATTGGCCAATTCAGGCATAGTTTCGGCGAGTTGGGTGAGTTCAAAGTAGTGAGTGGCAAACAAGGTATAAGATTGCAGTTTAATAGCCAAGTACTCAGCACACGCCCACGCAAGTGACAAACCATCGTAGGTACTAGTGCCGCGGCCAATTTCATCCATCAAGACTAAACTGTTGGCGGTCGCGTTATTCAGAATGTTAGCGGTTTCGGTCATTTCAACCATAAAGGTTGAGCGACCTGAGGCTAAATCGTCTGACGCGCCTATGCGAGTAAATATGCGATCGATAGGGCCAATTTGTGCGTTTTCAGCAGGAATGAAGCTACCGATGTAAGCCATTAAAACAATCAATGCAGTTTGCCGCATGTAAGTTGACTTACCGCCCATGTTGGGACCTGTTATGACCAACATACGGCGGTGTGGATTGACCGCAATTGGGTTGGCAATAAAGGGCGTTTTCATCACATGTTCGACTACAGGGTGACGGCCTTGACCAAAGTGAATGCCACTTTGCTCTGTAAGCTCAGGGCAAGAGTAATTTAGCGTTTCGGCCCTTTCTGCTAGATTGGTAAGCACATCGAGTTCAGCCACTGCATCAGCGCTTTGCATCAAATTAGCTAGTTCAGGTAATAAAATATCGAACAGTTCATCATACAAACGTTTTTCTAAGGCCAATGATTTGCTTTGGCTAGTGAGAACTTTGTCTTCGTGTTCTTTTAATTCCTTAATAATGTAACGTTCGTTATTTTTTAAGGTTTGTCTGCGCACATAATCTGCAGGTACTTTGTCGGCGTAACTACGGCTAACTTCGATAAAATAGCCGTGCACCCGGTTGTATCCAACTTTTAAAGTAGAAATACCAGTGCGGTCTTTTTCGCGCTGTTCTAGTTCATCTAAGTAATCAGTGGCACCTTTAGATAAGGCGCGAAGTTCATCTAATTCTGCGTTGTAGCCTGCTTTTATTACGCCTCCGTCTCGAATTAAAACAGGAGGAGCCTCTTCAATGGCATTGTTGAGTAGGTCTGCAAATTTAGGAAACTGATTAATATGGTTTGCCAACTGCATCAAACCGCTGTTGGCTGATTCAGCAGATTGGTCAGTGACAAATCCTTGAATATCTGGCAGCAACATAAAAGCTTGTCTAAGACGGGTAAAGTCTCTGGGTCTTGCTGAACGCAGGGCTAAACGAGCCAGCACTCTTTGCATGTCACCCACTTGTTTGAGGTTACTTTGTAATTGAGGATAATCACTGTTGAGTAATGATTTAATATTTAATTGGCGTTGCTTGAGTATTTTTATATTGGTTAAAGGCCGATGTAACCATCTTTGTAGTAATCTACTACCCATGGGCGTGGACGCATTGTCCAAAACACTGGCAAGGGTGTGTTCTTTGCCACCTGCTAAGTTTTGAGTTAATTCTAAATTCCGCCTAGTGGCGGCATCCATTAAAACCGTATCGGATTCTGTTTCGAGCACTATGCTGCGAATGTGGGGCAGGGCACTTCTCTGCGTGTCATTCACATATTGCATCACGCAGCCTGCCGCACACAAACCGGTTTTGTTAGCCGAGACGCCAAAACCAGTGAGTTCTTTGGTGCCAAATTGTTGGTTTAGCTGCTTTGTGGCAGTATCAAAATCAAATTCCCACTGAGGACGCCTTCTAAGGCCTTTTCTCTGCTCAATAATATGCTGAAAAGCAAAATCTTCTGGATACAACAATTCTACTGGGTTGGTGCGTTGAATTTCTGCGGCGAGGGCTTCAACATCTTTAGGCTCACATAGGGTAAAACGACCTGTTGTGACGTCTAAAGTGGCATAACCAAAGTAATCGGTGTTTTGCTGTTTGATGCACACCACAGCCGCTAGAATATTATCTTGTTTATCTTCTAATAGTGCTTCATCCGACACTGTGCCGGGGGTGACAATACGTTGGACTTTTCTTTCCACCGGTCCTTTGCTGGTTGCAGGATCACCTACTTGCTCAACTATGGCTACCGATTGCCCCATTTTGACTAAACGGGCAAGATAGTTTTCTACTGCATGATAAGGAACACCAGCCATTGGAATGGCATTGCCACCAGATTTACCTCTAGCGGTTAAGGATATATCGAGTAATTCAGAGGCTTTTTTGGCGTCGTCAAAAAATAGTTCATAGAAATCACCCATACGATAAAACAGCAAAATGTTTGGATGCTCAGCCTTTATTTTTAAATATTGCTGCATCATAGGAGTATGGGTTTGCAGCGCTGGGCTAATGGATGTTTGCTCTGAAAAATTACTCGATGGCATAATAGAAATTACTTTATTCTTTTTATCTGGTGGTTGGCGTGACATATTTATCATTAGATATCACAAATTCAGGGTGCCAACATGACTGAAGACATTACCCAACTAGCTCAACTTTTAGGAAATAAACTTTCTGCTAAAGGTTGGCAACTCACTTGTGCAGAATCATGCACTGGAGGGGGAGTAGGATACGCCATCACAAGTATTTCTGGAAGCTCGGCATGGTTTAAAAAAGGTTTTATCACTTACTCGAATGAGGCTAAACATGACATGTTAGGCGTCAATGAAGATACTTTAAATCAGTTTGGCGCGGTGTCAGCCGAAACTGTAGAGGAAATGGCTGTAGGTGCGGCGAAATTTGCCAATGCTGAAGTGGCCATTGCCATTAGTGGTATTGCAGGTCCCGATGGTGGAACCCCCGACAAACCAGTAGGCACAGTTTGGTTCGGTTTTTTTATTAACGGACAGAATATTAGTCAAAAACTACAGATAAATGGCGACAGACAAGCCGTTAGAATCAAAGCCATTGAATTTGCCTTATCAAATACCTTGAAGTTGTTGCCAAAATAAACAGACTTAAAAGTTAAAAAATAATTTTTACTTTTTACTTGTAACTGTATAACCATACAGTATACTTTGCGCCTAACTACTGTATATAAAATAGTGTTGAAGTGAATATCTTCAATGCGCGACAATCACAAAGGACATTCTGATGGATGACAACAAAACCAGAGCGTTAAGCGCCGCCTTAGGCCAAATTGAAAAACAATTCGGTAAAGGCTCAATCATGAAATTGGGCGATAACAAAACCATGGACGTTGAAACTATTTCAACGGGCTCTCTTGGTTTAGATGTGGCGCTTGGTGCTGGCGGCCTGCCTTTAGGACGTATCGTTGAGATATATGGTCCTGAATCTAGTGGTAAAACTACCTTAACTCTAGAAGTGATTGCTGAAGCACAGCGTAATGGTAAGGTTTGTGCTTTTATCGATGCCGAACATGCCCTTGACCCTATTTATGCGGGAAAACTGGGTGTTGATGTAAACGAACTATTAGTGTCGCAACCTGATACTGGTGAACAAGCACTAGAAATTTGTGACATGTTAACTCGCTCAGGTGCGGTTGATGTAATAGTAGTGGATTCTGTTGCTGCGCTAACTCCTAAAGCTGAAATCGAAGGCGACATTGGTGATTCACATATGGGGCTTGCCGCCAGAATGATGAGCCAAGCGATGCGTAAACTAACGGGTAACTTAAAACAGTCGAATACTATGCTGATTTTCATTAACCAAATTCGGATGAAAATTGGGGTGATGTTTGGTTCACCTGAAACCACAACTGGTGGTAATGCTTTGAAGTTTTATGCTTCTGTACGTTTAGACATTCGCCGAATTGGTGCAGTAAAAGCTGGTGATGAAATAGTTGGCAATGAGACTCGCGTTAAAGTAGTGAAAAACAAAATAGCACCTCCGTTTAAACAAGCTGAATTCCAAATTATGTACGGCGAAGGTATCAATAGTTTTGGTGAGCTGATCGATTTAGGTGTGACCCATAAAATGGTCGAAAAAGCCGGCGCTTGGTACAGTTATAATGGTGAGCGTATTGGTCAGGGTAAAGCTAATTCAATTGTTTACTTGAAGGAACACCCTGATATGGCTAAAGACATTGATAAACGTTTAAGAGAGCTATTATTGTCAAAGCCAGTAGCGGCTGATGAAGCGGGTAAAAAAGAAGACGCTTAATAATCCCAATATTAGAAAATAAAAACCCCGCTATATTAGCGGGGTTTTTTTATGTCCTATGGATAATGTTCAAATCAAGTTTGAAATATTACGAATTAACCTGAGTCGCTAAGTCATCTAAAATATTGATAAGTTGACCACTGGCTTGTTCCATCTTTTCGAAAGACAGTAAACTTTGTTTTATATCACCGCTTTGTAATTCTTTTAAAGCTGTAATGCCATGTTGGTGTATGTCAGCATGAGGTCTTTCAAGTGCTTTATAAGATGAGTTTTTTTGATACTTGCGGGATTGATCACTGCTGTACCATTGTCCCAATCTACATTGTTTATGATCTACGAATGATTCAACTGATTTTTGAGAACGGCCTAAAGCAACTTCATAAACTTCGCCTTTCCAAACAATATGATCTAACTTAACTGTTTGAATGAAACTGCTATCTGTCGCTCCGATAATAGACGCACGCATAGCACCAACTGAACTGTTAATACCACTATAACTATCGTTTAAACCGGCAATAGTATTTGATAGTTCAACATTAGATTCTTCAAGTGCGGTTGCAAACTTAACGCCTGATTCCGTATCTTGCTTAATTCTGGCAATGAGTCCGCCCACTTCTTCGGCAGATTTACTAGTATTACTTGCTAAGCTTCTTACTTCATCAGCTACAACAGAGAATCCTCGACCAGCATCACCGGCCCTTGCTGCTTCAATTGCGGCATTGAGCGCTAATAAGTTAGTTTGATCAGATATTTTAGATATGGTTTCTACAAATGAATTAATACTGTCAGCAATCGCTTCTAGGTTCGCCATGCTTTGTGACATGTTTTGCATTTTTTCAGTAATTTGCTCCATACCGCCAGCAATACCTGTTATCGACTTTTGGCCGCTATCCAATACTTGGTTGAGCTCGTCGATAGATTGGGACTCTTCTTGATTGATTTCATAAGAAGACAAAACAGACTCTCTTATGCTTGTTACTTGACCAATACAATCAAGTAAGTTGGGCCAAATATGCCTATCAAGACTCGTTTCTTCTTTGACCATTGAGGCTTCGTTTGCATGACTTAGCTCAGCAATGAGATCTCCGTTCTCAGTTTTATAGCGATTTCTTTCTGCTTCTACTTGAGCTAATTTTTGTTCTAATTCAACATATCTGCTTTTACTAACCAACATGAATTAAGGCTCCGCATATTTAATAAATAAAAAAGGTCGAATACCCCTTTTTGCAACTATTGAGAATTTATAGCATAACTTCTCATTCAAGCACTGAAAATAACGATATAAATAAGTTTTCGGCTGATTGACGCAGAACTGAACCTATTCCGTTGTTTAAATTAAACATTGGATCATTCGAACATCTAGTCATTTTATTGTGCGCTTTTCTCTGAAGAAATAGTAGGGCACACAATGGTTTCTCGCTAATTTTTTAGTTAAACAGTCGTTATCCGTCTATTTGACGGGGTTAATCACTCATTTTTAAGTTCAAAAATAGAGCGTTTAGTTATTCGATTAAGCCGCTTTAAGTGGTGATTTTTAATGTACTCTCGGTGAAGTAACTTATACTTTTTTAGATACTTTATTATGTGTTTTTGCCCAGCTATCAGGGAACTTACCCTGCAGTACATAAGAAAACGAAATCAGCTCTGCTATTACATGGTAAAGCTGGTCAGGAATTTCTTGCCCTAAATCTAGGGTAGCTAAAAAGTCACTAAGGTAAGGATCTTCATGCACTAATACCCCGTTTTGTCTGGCAAGTGCGATGATTTCTTCTGCCAAATCGCCAAAACCTTTGGCAATGATGGTAGGAGCGCCATCAGATGAAGCCTCGTCTTGGTTGCTCTGCTGATACTTAAGACCTACCGCACTTTTTTGTTTAGTCGTTTTTGACTTTTTGTCTGTCATTTATACTTAGACCTTTAGGCTTTGGCTTGGAACATGTGATAAGGACGTTGCTGAAGGGTATCTGGAATTTTTCCTAATTGGCATTGGCTTTTACTTACTTCTATACCCAGAGATTTAAATTTTTTGCGTAACAGTGGCAAGTAATTCATGACCTGATTTTTAACCTCATCATTGGAGGCATAAAAATTTATTTCTAAAGTGTCTGATCTTAATTTTGCCTTGGTTAATAATTCGCCAAGTTCACCCACTGCTAATTTCATGGTGAGTTGCCATGTTTTATTTTTTTGTTCTTTAGCAGTTGAATTTTCTTTATCACTCTGTTCGCGTTTGATCAACAATTCAACGTCTTTGATATTACCACCTAAGGCAGAAGGTAAGTTGTAGTAGAAAGTTTCTTGGCCTTGGATCATTTGTTCTGCATTACTTAATTTGCTTGTCTGATGGCCAGATAAGAGGCGACCAATTTCCTTCATTAATTGATGTTTCTGCTCTAGTTGTGACAAATCCCCCATAGCTCTTGGAGTGACGCTTGATTTGACCTTACTGACACCGCTTAACACATTATTCAGTGTATCCGTAATATGTTCTGCACGACTCGATTGGTTACGTGACAACCTCGCGCTAAGTGACATTTGCAGCAGAGTAACCAAACCACTCATAAATCCTTGGCTAGAAGTTGGGTTAATCATTTGCAATGCAGATAAGTTAAGCGCAGGGGTCGAGAGTAATTGCCTCACTTGGTTTGCATCTTGTTCTTTGCCTTGGTGTAGACCTTGTTTAATTTGTTGTAATACCTGTTCCACTAGCTGTTTGCTTGGTTGCTCGGCTGCTCCCTTAAAAAACTCGCCATCAAATAATGCTTTTTCTATAGATTGAAGGGGAATTGTTGGTGCTTCTGCTTTAGCTTGAACGATACGTAATAAACTTTGCACGAGATTAAGTTGTTCTGGTTTGTTGGCAATTAGACTTGGAGTAATCACACTTTGAGCCAGCGGTTTTTCTTGTAACATAGCCAACAAGTTAGACTCCGCCTCCTTCATGCTTAACTTTATTTGTGGTGACTTATTGCCATCAACAGGTGGGACCAAAGTATTTGTTTTAGTTTCACCGCTTGGGCTTTTTAGTACATCTGTATTTAATCTTTGATTACTTAAATTTGATTCTGAGCGTGTGGTTGGTGCAGAAGTTTGAATCTGGTTGTTAGTATCAGTAGACAAATTTAGTTGTTTAATAACGGCCTGCAGATTTGGCAATTTAAGCGGTGCTAAAGCTTGTGCAATCTCTTTAGTTATGGGGATGTTGGCCACAGGTTTAGTACTTCGCACTAACAAATCTATTTCACCGTTGGGTTTTATTTGCAGTGATATCTTATCTAAAGGTAACGTCTGTAGTTTTTGTAATAGCTCTTGGTTTTGTCCGGTATTAATTTTATTCAGTTGCTGTAAAACTGGCTTAATCGGCAGTTCAAAGTCAATTGGTTTAGTTAAATTTGCTTCGCGTAAACTGGCTTTGATGATAGGTATAGCCAGTAAAGGTGGGAGTAAACTTTGTTGATTTTTTGCCGTCTTATTCTCGAAGGTAACCGATGATTGTTTATCTGTTAACAAGCTATTCGTTTGTGATGTTTGGGAAAAATGTTGATTAATGATTTTATTTGGTGCGGTAGTGGAAGGTTTAGAAAAATTCTCTAATTGGCTTCTTAGCTGCACCTTATCTGCGTTGGAATCTAGTGACTGATTAGCTGGCAGTGTTTTATTTTGTAAAATAGTGATTTGCCAGTTGTTACCTTTTGGGGCAACGGAGAGGGTCACCTTTTCACCTGCGGTAAACTGGTTGAGTTGTTTAACCGGCAATGTGATTTCTACCGGCGGGCGTTGATCAGTCAGACTTAGTCTAAGAATATTCTGTTGATTAGAAATACTTGATTTAGTCTCTAGGAGACTCGGTAGTACCGATAATACAGTTGCATTAATCACCGGCAGTTTATTAGATGTTTCTGATTTAACTAATAGACTGCTCGGCAGTAATTGTTTTGCAGGTAATTTGAGTAAACTTTGTAGTTGTTGTTCTGTGAGCGAAATAATGTTGGTTAATTTGGGACCTGTTTGAGTAAAAAATTCTAGGGTAGGGGCGTTTTCTAAGGATAGTTTTAGTTGGTGAACTTGTCCTTCTGTTAGTTTTCCCTTTATCTCTGGATTGTTTAACAAAGCGGTTTTATTCAGTAGCACAGTGCTTCTATTTAAACTTAAAATGTTACCTGAAAGATGTTTTATTAATACCTCAACTCCTTGCCGTGCCACCTCAGATGTAGGCGCTAATTGGCTCAACTGGCTGAGTGCCCGAGATATTGTGGCTTGAGAAGATTGAGGAATGTCAGGCATATAAAAGTTATCGGCTGATATTTAGAAGTATGAGTTAAAACATAGTTTACTCGCAACTTAGGTATATTGGCTAATCAGCTTGTGTTGTCTTTAAAGCATATTAAATTGAAGTGCCAATCTTTGGATTGTTTTGTTACGAATTGACGCTAACTATTTGTTTGAGCTAGTAGGTAAGGACCAAACCCTATGATATTATTGCCAGCCAATTTGTTGTGCTTTTAATAGAATGATCGAGGATATTTTTGGCGGTACTTTCTGTAACTAATTTGTCTGTGGTTAAAAGAGATAGGTTATTGTTTGAAAAACTAAACTTTGCTGTTGAGCTAGGTGGTTTACTGTACGTCAAAGGGCAAAATGGGGCGGGTAAAACGAGCTTGCTTAGAGTACTCGCGGGTTTGGTTGATGCTGATTCTGGTGAGGTGTGTTTCTCACAACAAAATATCCGAGACTGTCGCGAAACTTATCATAAAAATTTGGTGTATTTTGGCCACAAATTGGGTGTTAACCAAACATTAAGTGCTGTGGAAAATTTACAATATTGGTGTAATCAGCATCAGGTAGTTGTTTCACTCGAAACAATATTTAGTACATTAGCTCAGCTTAATTTGGTCGGCTTAGAAGATATCCCCGTTGCCAATTTATCTGCAGGGCAACAGCGCAGAGTCGCATTAGCCAGATTTTGGTTTAAGCAAGATGCAAAATTATGGATTTTGGACGAACCTTTTACCGCCCTTGATACTCAAGGTATTGAATTGTTAAGTCGACAAATCACAAAATTTCTTAGTGTTGGTGGAGCGGTAGTGATGACATCTCATCAACAATTACAACTTGATTACCCTAAAGATGAATTGACCTTGGAGTATCGGATTTAGTGGCACCACTAATGGCTATTTTAAAGCGTGACTTAGCTTTGGCATACAGGCAAAGAGCAGAGTTAATGCAGCCAATGATGTTTTTTATATTGGTGATAAGCCTCTTTCCATTAAGTGTGGGTCCTGAACCTAAAACCTTGCAACTCATTGGCCCTGGGGTGATTTGGGTGGCCGCTATATTATCTTCGCTGTTAGGTTTAGAAAGACTGTTTCGTGACGATTTTCAAGATGGCTCATTAGAACAACTAATGTTATCCAGTACTCCATTGCCAGCAGCAGTTTTAGTCAAAGTGCTGGCTCATTGGTTAACCAGTATTCTACCTTTGATTATATTATCGCCTTTACTTGCGTTGTTTTTACATTTGAGTGAACCAATGTATTGGGCACTGTTAAAAACCTTGTTATTGGGCACGCCATTATTGAGCCTAATTGGTGCGATTGCCGTAGGCTTAACTGTTGGGTTAAATCGTGGTGGTGTGCTGCTGGCTTTATTGCTGTTGCCTGTGTTTATCCCATTGTTAATTTTTGCTACTTCAGCGGTGGAATCTGCCTCAATGCAATTACAATACACTGCACAACTGGCGATTATTGGCGCTATGTTCCTTTTCTCTTTAGCTTTGGCTCCTTTTGCCATCGCTTATGCACTTAGAGTGAGTCAAAACTAATGTGGAAGTGGTTACACCCTTACGCTAAAACTGAACGCACTTATTACCTATGCCAAAGCTTGTTGCCTTGGTTTAGTTTATTCGGTTTAGCGGTGATTTTATTTGCAACCGTTTGGGGGTTGGCTTTTGCCCCAATGGATTATCAACAAAGTGAAGCTTATCGAATTATTTATGTGCATGTACCCAGTGCAGTGTTATCAAAAAGTTTATATAGCGCGATGGCAATCGCCGCTTTTATTGGTTTAGTTTGGCAAGTTAAAACGTCTTTTATGGCAATGATCGCCCTCGCGCCTATAGGTGCAACTGTGACCTTTGTTTCCCTTGTAACAGGTGCTGTTTGGGGTAAACCAATGTGGGGAACTTGGTGGGAGTGGGATGCTAGGTTAACTTCGCAACTAATATTGTTATTTTTATTTCGCTGTGCCCAAAAAATTACTTCCGCTATTGCCATTGGAAGTAAATAAGACGCAAATGAAAGCGCAATATCAGCTGGCCCGTCAATACTTGCTGAGTTGCCATTTGCACCTTGATTTACAACAAACCAGCCCATCAAATATAATCGAAATGACCAAACGCCGTTGATTAATATAAAGCTGTGAATTGCAAAACGTCGATGAATAGTAAATTTCTTTTCAATGGCTGCTTTCCACGCAAAGTAAATAGCAATAGGAATTAATATGCCATTAAAGGTCACACCAAGTGAGCCTAAATCACTAAACCTAAAACCTGCTCCCCAAGTTAAATACAAGCCAGTCAAGGCTCCGGACAATCCTAAAGTTAAAAACATTCGGCCATTGTATCGATGAAATTTCGGGTATTTTTTTCTTATACTCGGAAACAGCTGAAACAAACCGCTCATTGCCATTAAAGCCGCTGGAATTATGTGGACAAAAAACACTAATGACTCCGCACTACTTTCTGTATTCGCCCCTTGACCTGGTGACAATGAGAAGGTTAATGCTGAATTACCAAATATGGTAGGAAGTGCATAAATACTTAAGATATAGGCAGCAAACATCCATTGCCCTAATAACGCTACGACTACCCAATATTTAACAATATGACTAAGTGTTTTCTCTGCTGATATTAGAGGTACACCAACTTTGTTCATTAAAACCTGCATATTTAACCTTTATATTAACCTATTGATTAAAATAAATTTTGCATGTTAAAAAACAAAAATCGCACCGAATTTTAAATTCGGCACACATATTTTGGAAATATTTGCTAATAAAATGCTCATTGAAGAAAAAACAGTGAGTTGTTAAAATTTTTCTGCTTATTACGTTAACGGTAAATAAAAATGAATCTAACAACGATATATACGACTTTACTTGTTATAAGTTTACTATTTTTAATTGCTCAACTTTTAGTACGAGAAAAGCAAATAGCGCATATTATGTTTGCCCTGTTTTGTGGCTCTATTGCGATAATGGCAACAAAAAAAGTATCAGGTGAAA
>NZ_CAJWCF010000107.1 GCF_913020055.1 uncultured Paraglaciecola sp.
CAAAAGGCTTTGATCCGCTGCTATGTCGTCGGTTCGAGTCCAGCTACCCCAGCCATATTTAAAAGAAACGCTAAGCAGTCGCTTGGCGTTTTTTTTTGAGTAGAGCTTATTAAGACAAAAGGCTTTGATCCGCTGCTATGTCGTCGGTTCGAGTCCAGCTACCCCAGCCATATTTAAAAGAAACGCTAAGCATTTGCTTGGCGTTTTTTTTGAGTAGGACTTGTTAAGGCAACAGGTTTTGATCCGCCGTTATGTCATTGGTACAAATCTAACTACCCCAGCCAAATCTCACAAAAACTTCAAGCTATGTTTGGTATTTTTGTTTGTGCTCATTTGCCTTGAGCCCTAGACATAAATGCCATTAAACGGCAAACTTCCAACACAAATTCAGATACTTGTGAGCTAAACTTTGATTTCCGAAATCGTCGCTTTTATTAATAATATCCTTTGGGGTAACGGCCAAATACTCATTTATATGTTACTCGCGGCTGGCGTTTGGTTTTCGGTCAAACTTGGGTTTATTCAAATTCGACACTTTGGCCATATGTTTTCGGTCATGAAAGGCAGTACCAAGTCTGACAAAGCGGGTATCAGTTCTTTTCAAGCCTTATGTACGAGTTTATCGGCCCGAGTGGGCACTGGTAATCTAGCGGGTGTTGCTGTCGCAATCTCGTTAGGTGGTTCTGGTGCAATATTTTGGATGTGGGTTATTGCTATTCTTGGAATGGCTACAGGCTTTGCTGAGAGTGTATTAGGGCAACTCTACAAAGTAAAAGATGCTAATGGTGAATATCGTGGTGGCCCAGCTTATTATATTCAACAGGGTCTAAACAAACGTTGGTTAGCCGTAATATTTTCACTGTTTTTGTTTTTAGGTTATGGCTTTATATTCAGTGCAGTACAAGCGAATACTATCACCGACGCTCTCAACCACGCCTATGAAATCCCTACCCTGTACTCAGGTTTAGTTATTATTATTTTAGCGGGTTTGATTGTAATTGGCGGTTTACGCGCTATCGCAAAATTTGCCGAATGGGTTGTGCCTTTTATGGCAGTGACTTATGTGTTGGTTACCTTGGCCATCACTTTTTTGAATATAGATTTAGTGCCAGCCATGTTATGGGACATTATTACTTCCGCATTCGGCCTTCAAGAAGCAGGTGCTGGTGCAATGGGCGCTGCATTTAAACACGGCGTACAGCGCGGACTATATTCAAACGAAGCGGGCTCAGGTAGTGTGCCTCACGCTGCGGCCAGTGCCACGCCGAATCCAAATCATCCAGTCTCCCAAGGTTATGTACAAATGCTTGGTGTGTTTATCGACACTATGATTTTATGTACCTGTTCAGCCGTGGTGATTCTATTAGCTGGCGGCGCATCGGGTGAAGGCATGGAAGGTATCCGCCTGACTCAAAATGCGATGAGTTCACACTTAGGTGAAGGTGGTGGTTATTTTGTCGCTGCAGCTATTAGTTTGTTTGCGTTTACCTCAGTCGTGGCTAATTACGCCTACGGTGAAAGTAACCTACACATGTTTAAACTCGATAACAAATCTGGTCGCGCGGCCTACACTGTAGGTTATTTGTTGATGATATTATGGGGCTCAATGGCGGCATTACCCGAGGTTTGGGCGTTGGCTGATATGGCCTTAGGTTTAATGACCGTGATCAATATTACGGCATTGGTTTGGATGACCCCCACTATCGTTTCTATCAGTAAGGATTATTTTACTAAACGAGACAGCGGCAAAAAAATCACCTACAAAGCGGGCGATTGTGAAATACAGGGTAAATCAGAAGATGGGATTTGGTAATCTAACAGCAAAACAAGCTTAAACTAATCGTAGTTAGGGCGGCTGTCTTCTAGCAGTTTATCTAAGTCTTTTTGTGCTTGTTGGGGATTTAACAAATCCCCTTCTTGCAACATCTCACATTCATCGTTAATCATCTGTTTAACCGTAACCGGATAAAAACGACAGTCTTCTGGACGGTCGTAATAAATGTCACAGGTATAGTGAGATTTACCCGGTTGTTCCTCATATTTTACTTCGCGTAAGAAAGGGCACAAAGCTAGGTGTTTACCACTTTTCGGTGAAAACCAAATCAAACCTTTTTTCACATATGCGGCTATATCGGGTTTAAACAACTGCCACATATCGATATCTTGGTCTGAAGCAGACAAGTCACCATTACTGTATTTAATGCAGCACTTTCCACAGGAATTACAATCTTGCATAAATAAACTGCGTAGTTAGCCATGTTGTGCACATGGTTATTTCCTGCGGCTAGATTGCTTTTTCATGCGAGCAGACTGCTCTGCCCTATCGCTCTGGCGTTTTTCTTTACGGTCTCTTTTATCAGGTGTGAGTGAGCCAGTTTTAAAACGTTCTTTACGGTCGATTTTGTCTGCAGCTTTTTTAGCCGCGACGGCTTCCATTTCTTTCACTTCTTTTTCAATCATCGTTGGTGTTTCAAGGCTAATACGGCCAAGTTTTCCCGAACGTAATTCGTTAATTAATACTTCACATATTTTATGTAAGTTAACTCGTCCACCTGTCATCAATGCACCACGACGAGCGGCGGCAAGCTCTAGAAACTCTATTTCAGTATCAGGTATATTGGCTAATTCGAAACGCGCTTTGAGTAATTCGGGGTAGGTTTTAATCAAATAATCGGCTGCAAAAAATCCCACATCGTCATATTCCATCGCGGTGTCTTTAATAGCACCAGTCGAGGCTAATCGATAACCACTATTGGGATTTTCCAATTTTGGCCACAATATGCCAGGCGTATCAAACAAGGTAATACCGTTACCTAAACTAATACGCTGTTGCGTCTTAGTCACGGCTGCTTCATTACCTGTTTTAGCAATCACACGATCCGCTAGAATGTTGATCAACGTCGACTTACCTACATTAGGAATACCCACAATCATAGTGTGAATCGCTTTTACGCTGGCGTCTTTCTCGGGTAGCATTTTTCTGCACAAATCCAAAATTTGTTTCATCTTGGCGGGTTCTTCAGTGGTTGATGCAAAAGTTTTAACTGACCTTTCTTGTTCGAGTGACTCCTGCCAAGCAGCAGTCACTTCAGGGTCAGCGAGATCCGTTTTACTGAGTACTTTGATACAGGGTTTATCTCCCCGCAGCTCAGCAATCATAGGATTTTCACTGGAATAAGGAATGCGTGCATCAAGCACTTCTATCAATACATCAACTTGCGGCAATGCCTCTTTAATTTCTTTTTGAGCTTTGTGCATATGCCCGGGGTACCAATGAACTGCCATTTAATCTGCCTATTTAATTGTGCTAAAAACGCTGAGGATTATTTTATATAAGGGTATTAATTAACGTAATACATAACCAATTGAATGATCACCATTATCACTAACAAAGGTAAGATCCAGCGGCCCATCTTACCCATTTGTTCATTCGACATTCTGAAATTAGAACGTTCTATTAAAGGAACAATCACTACCAGAGCAATAAATAACACGGCCAAAATAATCAATACTGTCATCTATTACCCACTCTTAGTTTGTCTGAAGTTTTATGCAAAACCCATGGCATATTTCATAACTTTATTTTTTATCGGACCCGACTTGTTGGCTAATGTTAAGCCTAAATTACGCAACAGTTTGAGGGGTACGTTATCGTTACTAAAGGTTGAATATAACAAATCCATGGCACTCATCATCATTAAGTTATCTCGACGACGAGCTGTTTCGTATTTTTTCAACCACTTACTGTAATGACTTGCTTGTAAAACTGCACTGCGATCATGTACGGCGAGCTCTTCTTTGAGCGCACTTAGTAATGCGGAAACATCCTTAAAACCTAAGTTAACCCCCTGCCCTGCCAACGGATTAATGGTATGAGCGGCATCACCAATTAGCACTGTATTCCCTTTATAGTATTGGTTCGCATGCATCCGAGTTAAAGGAAAATCAGCCACCTCGAGCATGTCAAAATCCACTAAGTCTGCAGGAAAAGACTGCTGAATTTGTTGTTTCAATTTTTCCTTAGATAAACCTTTTAAATAGCCGATATGCTGAGGACTTTGGTACCACACTAGTGCAGCAAAACCATCATACAATGGCAAATAAGCTACTGGACCATCTGCGGTAAACTTCTGCCATGTTATATCTTGTTGAGGAAAAGGGGTTTTAATTTGTATCCCTAATGCTTTCTGCTGGTATTGCCAACCCTGCACCCCAATGTTTACAGCGTTTCGTACATCAGAATTACCGCCATCTGCCCCGACTAATAATTTGGCCCGAATAGTCTGCCCATCTGATAAGTTAATGACCGAAGACTCTGATGATTCAATATCGACAACTTTTGTATTGCTAAAAAATGTCACGTTAGGTAAATCAGCAATGGCTTGATGTAAGCCTAGTTGAATAATGCGATTCTCAATGATGTGCCCTAAATGAGAATGACCTATTGTCGCGCAATCAAAATCAGTTCGACATTCAGGTTTATCCCATACAGACAGGCGTTTGTATGGGCATAAACGCATCTGTTTAATGTATGACCAAGCGCCTAAGTCATCTAATAAAGTTTGTGAAGTAACACTGATGGCCGACACTCTCATATCAGGCGGTTGCGATAGCTCAAATGGTTGCGGCATATAGGGTTCGACCACAGCTACGCTGAAACCCAATTGTCCCAATCCCAGCGCCATTGCCGAGCCAACCATTCCTCCTCCAATCACACAAACATCAAACAAAATATTTACCTCTTAACATGCATGAATATAGTTTAACACGTGACTAAAACAGAGCTAAATGGTTTATCGAAAGAACCATGCAACAAACGCTCACACCTTTGGTCTGCCTAAGGCTGTTAATGCAGATCCTGTGATAACAACAGCAGCGCCAATATAAGCCCAATGGTCTAAATAGCTGGCAGTGAAGTGTTGTGGTAACCACTGAACCGCGATTAACATACTTAAAAAAGTAAATATGGGAGCCATGGCTAATACAGCACTGACTTTTGCCGCCGGCCAAATATTAAGGGCTTCAGTAAATGCGCCATATCCAACTATGGTATTTAGACAACAAAACAACAACGCCAGTACATGGATTAACTGCATATTCAGCAACTGAGAAACACTAGAAAAAGGCAGCAGAACACAAAAACCAATAACATAAATTAACAAGGTCAACTGTTTGGTGGTCAGTACTTTTAACAAAGGCTTTTGCATCAAGGCATAACCCGCCCAAGTAATAGCGGCAAACAATATAATCAGTACACCAGTGGTAAACTGACCTAAAGATAAAAATAAGTCTGCAAGTCTGTCGTTAAAAAATAATATCAAACCAGTAAAAAGCATCACCGCACCACAAATTTCAAGCCGGCTTAATCGTTCTTTAAAAAACACCACGCCACCTAACATCAACATAAAGGGAGCGGTTTGCATCACTATTTGAGCGGTCTCTGGGTTGAGGTATTCTAAACCCTTTACGTTAGCAACGTAATTGAATACCAAGAACAAACTGGCGGCTAACAATAACAGACCTCGATTTCGGCCAAGGGCTGACATACGTGGCAAAGACTTGTTTTTCATCAAGAGTAAAAAAACAAATATTCCAGCCACAAAAAATCGATATAGGGTGATGGTGACTGCATTCATGACTTCTAAACACAGAGATAAAAAAACCGGCAAGATGCCCCACAAAACAGCAGTAGTCAGCGACAGGAAAAAGCCATGCCAGTGCTTGGTTGCCTCTATATTTGTTACCTTCATGACTTCTCCAAATAACTATCAACCACAACTAACCGACTAATTTTCATACAAAAATCTTGTTTACAAAGTCTTTGCATTCTACTCTAGATTAAAGCTATTGATACAAATCCCATTGAAGAGGCGCCATGAAAAAAATCGCAGTTTTGACATCTGGTGGTGATGCTCCTGGCATGAATGCTTGTATACGTTCAATTGTACTTACGGCCGAACATTATGAACTTGAAGTGATCGGTTATAAACATGGCTACAACGGCCTAATTGACCAAGAATACAAACTGCTCGCGCCTGCCAATGTAAATAATATTATTCAGCGAGGCGGCACTATCTTAAAAAGTGGTCGCTGTACTGATTTTCATACTGAGGAAAATGGCAGGGCCGCAGCCAATAATCTTTACGAACTAAATGTAGATGTATTGTTGGTAATTGGCGGTAATGGTTCTTTTCGTGGGGCGCATCATCTAGGTAAATACTTCAAAGGGCAAGTGATTGGTTTACCAGGCACAATAGACAACGACATAAGTGGAACAGATGCAACCATTGGTTATTATACTGCCATTGAGACCGCACTAGATTCCATCGATAAGGTAAAAGACACAGCAGATGCGTTTGAACGTATATTTTTAATTGAAGTCATGGGCAGGCATGCTGGTTTTATTGCCTTAAATGCGGCCGTAGCATCAGCTGCTGATAGAGTGTTAGTCCCAGAGGGGTGTAATGATATTGAACAGGAAGTAGACAACATTATTGAACACTTACATGCAGTGTATAGTCAAAAAGGGATAACCAGTTACATAGTTGTCACTAGCGAAAACTTATTACCCGGTGGGGTCATAACGTTAGCCAAAATGATAACGGATAAGACCCAAATAGAATGCCGCCCAGTTATTTTAGGGCACGTGCAAAGGGGCGGTTCGCCAGTCAGCCAAGATAGAATATTGGCTACCAAGTTAGGCGCGTTCGCTGTTGAACAAGCCTTAGCCGGTAAAAACAATATCATGGTGGGTGAACACAACAATCAATTGGTCGCGCACCCTATTCAGATAAGTTGGCGTCAAAAAAAGCCACTTGATGAATACCTACTCAAAATACAGCAGCAGTTGTTTAATACCCCTGCTTTATAATTTGATCATCTCTTTTACCCGATCTCTATGACTTCGACTCACTTTGAGTTCGGTACCGTTGTTCAATATTAGGTGGTATTCCCCACTAATATGGCTGACCATTTTTTGCACAAACTTAATATTTACAATAGCTGAACGATGAGCTCGAACAAACTTTTTAGGATCGAGGTCTTTTTCTAGTTCTTTCATTGTGCGGCGCATAATATGCGTCTGGTCAGTTGCATGTACACACATATAATCACCTGCGGCATCAATCCATTGAATATCGTTGAGTGCTACACGGGTCACTTCTGAGCCATCTTTTATTGCTAAAACATCTGGATAAGGGTTAGTGGAAATCCTCTCACCGCTGGCTAATTTACGCAAAATATCTTCGCAATCATCACCAGTAAAATCGGCAACTAGTCTGGCGAGTTTTTGATTGTCACCATCCTGTTGTTGACGCTCTAGTGTTAATACCACTTTATCAACAGCGTCTTTCAGGCGCCTTCCATCAACTGGCTTTAGAACATAATCTAAGGCATGAACATCGAAAGCTTTTATTGCGTAGGAGTCAAAGGCAGTCACAAATACAATCAAAGGTATCGGTTGATTAAGCTCTTGTAGTTTGTTGATGACCTGAAAACCATTCAGTCCAGGCATTTGAATATCTAAAAACACCAAGTCGGGACGCACTTGAGGGATAAGTGTCACCGCTTCTAAACCATTTTTACATTCACCGACAATTTCAATATTATCAAACTCAGCCAAACGTAAGGACAACCCTTTACGGGCGAGGGGTTCGTCGTCAACTATGACAGTACTAATTCTCAATTTTGTTGTCACTTTCGCTCTCACTTATTTCGTATGGAATACGGATATTAACTTTGATACCGGTGGGATAATTATGGGAAATCACAAAAGAATGCTTATTGACATATAACGCCTCTAATCGTTCTTGAATATTGTGTAACCCTACTCCCCCACCTTTACTTTTGGGTAATTGACCATTTTTTATCTCAGCTCCGGGTCCATTATCACTGACATTTAGCATCAAATCACGACCAAAAGTTTTAGCTGAAATACTGATACACCCGCCCTCTTCCATTCTAGAAATAGCGAACTTAATGGAGTTTTCGATAATAGGTTGTAAAATCAAACTGGGTACGAGCGCTTGTTTGGTCTTTTCTTCTATGTCCCACACTACCGTTAGGCGATCTTCAAACCTTACCTCTTCAATTTCCAAATACAGTTCTAGTGCTTGGATTTCTTGGATAAGCGGTACACGACGAATAGGATCTTTATCTAACGAGTAACGCAGAAAATCACTTAAACGGCTGACCATAGCGTCGGCCGTTTTGTTCTCTTTCATTAAAATAAGCGTTGAAATAGCGTTTAAGGTATTAAATAGAAAATGCGGGTTTAATTGATATCTGAGCATTTTAATATGTGCTTGATGAGCCATAGAAGACGCCCTCAACACATTTTGTTTTTCTCTGAGTAACATCTGATAATTTTTGACGCCGAAATAGCCGCCGGTCCAACAACCAATCATAATTAAGGAATTGATCGTATCGTTAAAATACCAGTACCACTCATCTGGCCTATAACCCTTTTTGTATATTTCCCAATTGTTGACATTTTTGACCAAGGTCCAAAGTAACGCGGTAAAATATAAGCTGGCACCAACCAATATGAGCATTTTAAGCGGCGTTAAAGTCAACGCCTTGCGATAGATATAGCGAAGAGGGATAGTCAGTAGCCAACCAGCATAGGCGTTAAGTACTATGACAAACAGCCAAATACTGCGCATTTCTTGCAGAAAAGAGCCAATATAATAAATGATAGCAAAGCCGCACCACCCCGCTGTATGCAACGTCCAAAACAGTCTTTCTCGGCTATCGACTAACTTTTCCCACTTAGGCACATGTATTCCTGAATAATGAATAGACCACAAGTATACAAAAAATAGACCAAGGAAACTGTCTCTTGGTCTTAGATTAGAGTTGTTTTATCGCAACTATTTGTAGATTTTCAGGGTAAGGTTAGTAATTGATATTAAAACGCTTTAACCAATGTACCCACCACCATGCAGGTCCCACCAGCAAAAATTGTAAATCTTTTAAAAAACTAGGTTTTTTGCCTTCAATTTGGTGTCCAACAAATTGCAAAATCCACATCACCACAAACAAAACAAGACTGAACTGCCAAACAGAAACATCTAGCGATTCCAACAGAAGAACGCCATATAAAGACACTACGGATAGTAGCGTCATAGCCGCGCCTATTGGCCCAGACAAACGAAAGTAATAATACAAAGTGGGGATAACCAGAACATGCGCCCACGTTACGTCAAAATAATCCAAAAATGCAGGTGTGGGAATACACCATACTAAGGCTAAAGTGACAAAATATATTGCCGGAACTGCGACTGCGTGGATAAGAATATTAGTTCTATTTTTGTGACTTTCGCCATATTCATTTAACAGGAATTCTATTTGACGCATGTAAACCTCATTGATGTTTCATTAACGCTAATTTAACAATTTCATTTGCTTGCATCAATTAAAATCTGTCATCCTGACAAGTATAATCGTCAATTAACTTGTCAGCACATTTAACTGAGACACCTAGCCCCTCATATCCATGGATCATTGGATGTTACTTACTTAGGTTTGCAAAGATCCCTAAGGTATTCTTCATGAGACGGCATCACCTCTACACATCTTTGAGTAGCCCGATGTAACTCGGCCATTCTTCTCTCCATCAGGTCATCTTCTAGTATGTCAGCCAGAGGGTGATATCGCTTTGGTTCAATATTTTGTCCATTAAATACAGCAAACCAACTGACAGAACTAAACAGCTCTATATCTTCTCGGTACAGTCGAGCATTTTCTTTGTATATGGAAATTCGCTCTTCAAGTGTTTTGGGAATGTCCATGGTGCGACAATAATTCCAAAAGGGGCTGTCATTTCGTTCGGTAGCACAATAGTGCAAAATCAAAAAATCACGTACTTGTTCATATTCGGTATGGGTTTTTCTATTGAAATAATCAATATCGTGCTGATTGAACGATTTATCAGGCCAGTTTGTCATTAGCCTCGCAATGGCCGTTTGAATTAAGTGAATTGAGGTAGATTCGAGTGGTTCCAAAAACCCTGCTGCAAGACCAATCGCTACCACATTTTTGTTCCACGTTTTGTTACGCACACCAGTCTTAAATCGCAAAAATCGTGGTTCTGCAATGGCTGGAGTATCAAGATCTTGATTGAGGCTGGCAAGTGCTTCGTCATCACTTATATATTGACTGGAATAGACGTAGCCGTTTCCGGTTCTAGACTGCAAAGGAATACGCCATTGCCACCCAGCTTCTTTTGCTGTTGCCCGTGTATAGGGTGGAAGCATGTCTAATCGTTCGGTGAGAACCGCGACCGCTCGATCACATGGTAAATAATGGGTCCAATCCTCATAACCTGTTTTCAGCGTTTCTTCTATTAATAAACCTTTAAAACCAGAACAATCAATAAAAAAATCACCGCTGATTAGTTTGCCATTTTCAAGTTCAATACTTTCAACATTGCCGCTATCAGCATTCTGTTTAACCTTAACAATTTTACCTTCGGTGCGTGTTACACCCCGTTTTTCGGCTACGTCTCGCATATATTTTGCGTATAACGCCGCATCAAATTGGTAGGCATAATCCATGCTACTGAATGGAGATGCTTTTAAATCAGGACGAGGATGTTGAAATTTCCCAGCTTTAGCCGCCAGACCAGGCAAGCTAAATTGATCCACTGGTTTAGCAGTACCCTTATGTTTCTGGCGTAACCAAGTATGATGAAAATGTACACCTTGCATATCAATACCATACGGGCCAAAAGGATGCACATAGCTATCGCCTAGCTTTCCCCAGTTAACAAATTCTATACCTAACTTGAAAGTTGCATTAGTTTGGCGAAGAAACTCATTTTCATCCAAGCCTGCTAAGCGATTGAAATACTTAATATGTGGTATGGTTGCTTCGCCAACACCCACAGTACCAATCTCTTCTGATTCAACGATTTGAATGTTTATATTGTTAGTACCGATCGTTTTTGAAAGCGCAGCAGCGGCCATCCAACCAGCGGTACCACCGCCAACAATAACCACGTTTTTAATATTATTGGGGTTCAATAGTTTACTCCATTTGCATATTTGTGAATGAATTCGGCATGGGAAGGAAGGCGACTGACTGCCTGCACCATTGCGCCGTTCATTGAATCTAGGCTTCGCTGAATGTCACCTATTGGAATACCTGATAAGATCGGTTCGCAGACTTCAGGTTCAATGTTTTGCCCAAGCATTACGGCTATCCAGCTGGGTTTTGAAAACAACTCTTGATCATCACGAAACACTCTCCCCGCTGCTTTAAACAAATCAACTTTATGCTGCAGGCTATCAGGAATAGGCATTGTGCGGCAGTAATTCCAGAACGGGCTATCGTCTCGTTTAGTTGCGTGATAATGCAAAATTATAAAATCTCTTACTTGGTTGAACTCTCTGCTCATCAAACGATTATATTCACTCCGTATTACCTCAGATTGATTGCCATCTGGGTAAAGTGATATAAACCGTGCTATTCCTTGTTGGATAAGGAAAATCGACGTTGACTCTAAAGGCTCAAGAAAACCACTCGACAAACCAATGCCCACGCAATTTTTAACCCAAAACTGCTCACGACAACCTGTTTGAAAATGAATGGTGCGTGCATCGCCAAGTGGCTTAGCATCTAAACCTTGAAGCAATACCTGATTGGCTTCATCGTCAGAGATAAAATCACTGCAGTAGATATGACCATTACCCGTGCGATGTTGAGTTGGGATACGCCATTGCCACCCGGCTTTTTTTGCCGTTGAAATTGTGAAGGGAATTAATGGTTCGATGCGTTCGCTAGCAACGGCCTGGGCACGGTTACAAGGCAACCAGTGGCTCCAATCTTTAAACTTAACGCCTAGAGTTTTCTCCAATAACAATGCTTTAAAACCACTGCAGTCAATAAAAAAATCGGCTTCAATTATACGTCCATCGTCTAAAGTAACACTTTGAATGTTGCCTGAGTCTTTGTGGGTAGCCACATTTTCAATCTTACCTTCAATTCGGATAATGCCGCGCTGCTCAGCATATTTTCGCAAAAAAGCAGCATAGGCCGTCGCATCAAAATGATATGCGTAGCGTAAGTGAGACAGCACCGATTTCGGATTATTGTCAGGCAGTATAAATTTAGCCTGCTTGGCCGCGACCGAACATATGCTGTAGTCTTCAAGGTTAGCAGTATTGCCACTTTGTTTGCTGTGTAACCAATATTGATGAAAGTCGATCCCATTCATGTCAACGCCATGCCCGCCGAATGGATGGAAATACTTATCACCTAGTTTGCCCCAATCACGAAACTCAATGCCTAATTTAAAGGTACCTTTAGTCGCAATAAGGAATTCTTGTTCATTAATTCCCAACATAAGATTGAAATTGGCGATATCAGGAATGGTGGCTTCACCTACCCCCACTGTACCTATTTGTTCCGATTCAACTAATTTAACGGTTACGTTTTCCGGAAGCAGCATTTTAGAAAGAGCTGCAGCTGTCATCCAACCTGCAGTGCCTCCACCAATGATCGCAATGGTTTTAATATTATTGTTGGCCATGCTTTTCGCTATCCCTTAAATACATCGAGAGTTTTTCCAAATAAATGTGCTGTGCTGGCATACTAGATGCCAAGTGTGCAATGCCCGCGCGCATCCTGTCCAAGTTCGCTTGGGTTTGTTCAAAGTCTACTTGCTCTGCCATTCTGTCATAGCGCTCGGGGGTTCTACCAAGACCGGCATGTAATATTGCCCAATCTTGTTCATTGAAAGGCTCAAAGTCATAACTTGCCAGAATACCTCGATGTAAATATTGAGTTATCTTTCTGTCGAGCTTTTCGCATTTACCATAACCAACCTCGCGCTGCCCTGCATAAGCTGCATGATGAAATAGTTCCGCGTGTATTACATCATTTAGAAAGCGGCGATTATATTCTTGTCTTTCAACATGTACTTCATGACTTACTGGGATAAGTTCTAACAAACGTTCAATGTCTTTCATTAGCAAAATATACGGCGCAGGCGTAATAGGCTCTATGACATATGCAGTATGCCCAATACCCACACAATTTCCTTGCCAAGCTTTTTTACGATGTCCAAGTGTGAATATTTGACAGTCTGTTTGCTCATATCCAAGGGATGACTCATACAATGAGACAAGGTGATTTTTTTCACGCAATGGCGTCACCGACTGCCAGCCAGATTCGGTGCCAGTAATTGAACGGCAAGCGGGTCCAGTTTGAGCACATGGTTGGGTTTCACTCTTTAACTGCACTGTACGTTGTTTTATAAAATCATTGTTCAGCGCTACAAGCAATTGACTACTAGTCCCACTGCAGTCAATAAACAAGTCCGCTTTAAGTTTTGTTCCATCTTCCAGTTGCACATATTCAATCTGGTCTTGGCTATGCTTTAGCGTTGTTATATCGCCATTAATAACGTTAACGCGCGCTTTATCAATTTTGTCATAAAAAACTGCAGACCATTGTGAGGGTTCAAAATGATAAGCATACTCGGCGCGAGAAAGTGGCGATTGTAAATTATCAGTCGGCGGGTGGGCAAAAGTGCCCTTTAAACCTGCTTGAGCGCTAATTAAAAAGTCACCCAATGACGCTTTGTGCCTTGTCATGAAGTGATGTAATTCAACTCCTGATGTTGCAGCAAAAGGTAAGTGGAAACATTGCATCCAGGTCTGGTCATTGTCTCCCCAACGATCAAAACGCGTACCGAATGTAAAGGTGGTATCAGTATCCAAGATAAGTTGCGGCTCAGATAATCCAAGTTGTAAATTAAATTGATAGGCGTCAGGCGAACTAATACCACCATAAAGCAAATCACTTGGACACGCAGTGGCTGGTTTCACCCACATTAATTTAATGCTTTTTGGAAGTGCTTTACTTAATGCGAGTACAGTCATACTAGCAGCAAGTGTGTTACCAAAAACGAGAAACTGAGATGTATCTTGTTGCGACATTATTTAGCTCTCAGGAGTTCTGTGTTCGATGCAGCGCCAATAACATTCAAGAAATCGGCATGTGTTTTTGCTTTATTTACAGCGCCTGCGATGTCTGCTCGCATAGCTTGAGATTGCTGTTTAACCTGCTCAAAATGACTATTATCAACTCTGGGATCATAATTTTTAGGAACAAGATTTTGCCCTAACATTACTGCTACCCAACTTGGCGGTAAAAACGCGCCAAACTCGTATCGTTGAATGTATCCCCTATGCAGCCAACCTGCTATTTTTTCTTGCAAACTATCTGGCAAGGTCATATTAGTAAAGTAGCGCCACATTTCACTGTCATCACGTTTTGTAGCGACATAATGCAGTAATAAAAAATCACGAACTCGCTCGTATTGTAATGACATACGAGAATTATATTCTGAGGTATCAAGGGCGCTTATGTTTTCGTGAGGAAACAACTCGAGTAAGTTAGTTATACCTTCTTGGATCAAATGAATCGACGTTGATTCTAAAGGCTCTAAGAAACCGGCGGAAAGTCCAATCGCAACGACATTATTTTTCCAGAAGTGATTGCGCCGGCCGGTTTTAAAGAAAAGTTGTTTAGGCTCTCCAAGTGCTGGACCGTCTAAATTATTCAGTAGGACCGAGGTGGCTTCGTCATCCGAAATAAATTCATTCCAGTAAACGTGACCATTACCGGTTCTATGTTGTAAGGGAATACGCCATTGCCACCCCGCTTGCCTCGCTGTAGCCCGAGTGTAAGGTGACAAGTGTTTTTGACGTTCGCACGGCACGGCAACAGCTCGATTGCAGGGCAACCATTTCGACCAATCTTGATAACCAGATTTTAATGTTTGTTCAATCAGTACGCCCCGAAAACCAGAGCAATCTATAAACAAATCGGCGCTTATTTGTTGACCATCATCTAATGTGATGGAGCTAACGTCTCCTGATTTTTCGTTGAACAGTGTATCGACTACTTTGCCTTCAACTCGTCTCACGCCATTGGTTTCAGAAAAATCTCTTAAAAACTTGGCATACAGTCCAGCATCAAATTGGTAGGCATAGCCGAAAGCTTGTTGAAGAGTGGTTTGCCCCTCTTTGGGTAACTGAAATTTATTGTTTTTAGCAGCACTTATGCCGAAAGCATAGTCGTCTAAAACCCCATAATCGCCATGTTTGGTTAATTTCAGTAGATGCTGATAAAACGCCACACCGTCAATAGTTTGCCCGAAATCGCCAAAAGGATGTATGTACTTATCGCCGACACGTCCCCAATCACAAAATTCGATTCCCAATTTAAATGTGGCTTCGGTTTTTTTCATGAAAGAACTTTCATCGATACCTAAACCTTCATTAAACAATCTAATATGAGGTAAAGTTGCTTCCCCAACACCGACTGTACTTATGGCTTCAGATTCCACTAATGTGATTGATTGTATTATGTTTTTGAGCTTTTTGGAAAGTGCTGACGCCGTCATCCAACCTGCAGTTCCACCACCCAGAATGCAAACGCGCATACAATTAATATTCCTTTTTCTCGTTTATTTAGTGTTTTATTTCGTAACAAACAATGTTAATTTCGTTAACGTTGTTTACACAACAATAAGTAAATATTACCACAAGTCGAGAAAACTACTATCCATCCTCACCTTTTTGCGACGGTATTTTGGACTAAAATGAAAACGTTTTCTTTTTGTAACTGGTTTGTGAATTTTTGGATGATAGTTAAAAGCAACCTTTTGTTAAGTGGGCTAGCGGTTAAATCCGCCTTGTCGCCAGATAAGACCACTTTGTTGTAAAGTAGAGCTTTTAAAAACAAATCACCTAGTTTTTCTAACCTAGTTAACGTAGTGCTTAACATAATTGACATATTTATAATAAAAACACACTGGAGAGAACATGAACACACAAAAAAAATCTATTCTCGCTTCATCGGTGAAGGTCGCCCTTTATGGCGCCACCGCGTTGATAACATCGTTTGCTGCACATAATGCTGTGGCTCAAGATGCTACTGAAGAAGAAGCTGAAGTAATTGAAGTTCGAGGTATACGTGGCGCATTGGCCAATGCTGCTGAATTAAAACGTGAATCAAGCACCTTTATGGATTCTATTACTGCATCAGATGCCAACGCATTA
>NZ_CAJWCF010000108.1 GCF_913020055.1 uncultured Paraglaciecola sp.
CCAATCGCTACATATACACATTTAACACCAGAATCTTTTTGATTGATGATGGCATCAATCGCTAAAGCAGTTTTACCGGTTTGACGGTCACCGATAACCAATTCACGTTGACCACGACCTACTGGGATCATGGCGTCAACTGATTTATAGCCAGTTTGGATTGGTTGGTCGACCGATTGACGTTCAATTACGCCCGGTGCAATTTTTTCAATAGGTTCAAAACCGTCAGCATCGATAGCGCCTTTGCCATCGATAGGTGCACCTAGTGTGTTTACAACACGACCAAGCAGGTTACGACCTACTGGTACTTCTAAGATACGTCCAGAAGATTTTACTTTTACGCCTTCTTGTAAGTCAGCGTAAGGACCCATTACTACCGCACCTACAGAGTCACGCTCTAGGTTCAATGCGATAGCGTAACGACTACCTGGAAGCTCAATCATTTCGCCTTGCATTACGTCCGCAAGGCCATGGATACGGATAATACCGTCGGTAACACCAACAATAGTTCCTTCATTTCGAGCTTCACTTACTACTTCGAACTTCTCAATACGTTGTTTGATTAGTTCGGCAATTTCAGTGGAATTCAGTTGCATGCTCTTTTCCCCGTTATGCTTGTAACGCGTCTGATAGACGGTTTAATTTACTACGAAGTGAACCATCAATTACTGTGTCGCCTGCTTTAATAAGCACACCAGCAACCAGTTCAGGATCCACGCTACAATTCAGCTTAACTTTTCGTGCCAGACGTTTTTCAAGAGACTTACCGATATCTGTTTGCTGTTTTTTATTAAGTTTGACTGCTGAAGTAATATCAACGTCAATCTCTTTATCAAACTCAGCCTTAAGCTGATTAAACAATATAGAAATATCAGGTAACGCTTGTAGACGTCTATTTTCAGCCAAAACCTTTACTAGATTTTGACCCTGTTGGTCGAGTTGTTCGCCGCACACGCCATTAAAAATTTCAGCTAGCTTTTCTGCTGCTATCGAACCAGTTAATAAAGACTTAACTGTTTCGTTTTTCGAAACTTCGGCAGTAAACACTAGCATTTCTTGCCACTGTGCAACGGTTTTACTCTCGACCGCGTAATCGAACGCAGCTTGGGCGTAAGGGCGAGCGATAGTTGTCCATTCAGACATAGCTCATTCTCCCTTATAGCTCAGCGACAAGTTTTGCAACTATGTCACTTTGTGCCGCAGCATCAATTTCACGTTCTAGGATCTTTTCAGCACCGGCAACAGCTAAAGCAGCTACTTGTTTACGTAACTCTTCTTTTGTGCGGTTTCTTTCTGCTTCGATCTCTGAGAATCCCTGAGCAATGATTTTTTCACGCTCGGAATGACCACGTTGCGTTTCTTCGTCAACAATTGCTGACCCACGCTTTTTGGCTTGCTCGATGATATCTGCTGCTTGAGCTTTCGCTTCTTTAAGCTGATCAGTGGCTTTAACTTGTGCTAGCTCGAGGTCTTTTTCACCTCGTTCAGACGCAGCTAAACCATCAGCAATTTTTTGTTGGCGTTCTTCAATAGCACCGATAATAGGCGGCCATACAAACTTCATGCAAAACCACACAAAGAATATAAATGCTATTAGTTCACCAAGTAGAGTGGCATTGATGTTCAAGACCGCTACTCCTCTTTAATAGTTCGTTAAAAGAAATGGATAACTACTATTGAGCACCAAGTACGAACAACATATAAAGAGCGATCGCAACACCGATCATCGCGATTGCATCAATAAGACCTGCTACGATAAACATTTTGACTTGAAGAGTAGCTGCAAGCTCAGGTTGGCGTGCTGCCGACTCAAGAAATTTACCACCTAAAAGACCGAAACCAATCGCTGGTCCCAATGCACATAGACCAATCAAAATACCAACTGCGATATATAGATTACCTAAGATTTCCATAGATTTTCACCTTTGTGTTTAAGTTAAAATTAAAAAAAAATTGTTAAAAATAGTATTTAAGGCTTCCTGCCTTCCCTTTACGGGACAGCGTTATGCTGTGTAATTCTTTCCAGAATAATTAGTACTCAGAGCGTCCTGCTCTCCACTCTTCGAGCCAGCTAAAGCCGTTCTAGATTTTTCCAGAAAATTTAGTGTTCTTCACTCGCTAAGCTTAAGTACACGATGGTTAACATCATGAAAATAAAAGCTTGTAGTGGAATAATCAATAAATGGAATGCAGCCCAGATAAAGTGTATTGGCAATTGCCATAATCCCATCGTGCCCGCAATCAGAATAAAGATAAGTTCGCCAGCGTATAAGTTACCAAACAAACGTAAGGATAAGGATAATGGCTTAGCAAACAGCGCAACTACTTCAAGAAGGAAGTTGAACCAATATAACCAAGGTGTATTAAACGGATGAGCATATAACTCTTTCAAAAATCCGCCTACGCCTTTTATCTTAATTGAATAGAAAATCATTAGGATAAATACGCCAATAGACAAGGCGAAAGTCATATTTACATCAGTAGTAGGTACCACTTTCATATATACGTCGTGTGGATCAACACCGAAGCCGTAATAACCAATTTGGCCAGCAAACCATGGTAGGAAATCGACGGGAATTAAATCCATCAAGTTCATCAACAATACCCATACAAATATGGTTAAAGCCAATGGAGCGATTAACTCACTTTTACCGTGATAAGTACTTTTAACAGTGTCGTTAACAAAATCGACAACTATTTCTACAAAAGCTTGCCACTTTCCCGGTACGCCCGTTGTTGCTTTTTTTGCAACTGAACGAAAGCTTAAAATAAATACAAAGCCCAACACAATCGACCAAGCTAATGTATCAATATGGAAAGTCCAAAAACCTTCACCTACTGTTGCATTAGTTAAGTGGTGCTGAATGTAACTGCTAATGGTTTGTTCGCCACCAGTATCTGCCATTTTATCATCCACAATTTTAAAGTTAAAAATCTGTACTCAGTCGCGTTTTCGAATTATCTACGATCAACACGGCTAATAAATATAATAATGGGCCATTGGGCCATTAAAGTTACGACATAGCTGACTATCAGCGGTATGGGTTGTAGATTTGGCCATTTATACACCACTACAAACAATACAATCGTAAAAATAAATTTAAGCTTGCTACCTTTGTTAAAACTCCGCACTACTAGCTTATTTTGACTAGCACCGGCATATCTAAACGCTAACAAGGCAAATACCATTCCTGGTAACAAACATATCAACCCACCGTAAAGCGCTGATATCCCTGAATTTTTCCCAGAAAAAAGGGTAAAAATAAAAGTTAACAAAATGGCAATTATGCTTTGATAAAAAAGCACTTTTGTAGCCAACTGTCGACCTTCTTGGGTCAAGCTAGTTGCCAATTGAACCCTCGATATGTTTAAACCCTAACAAAAAGCGCCAAAAGTATACTTTACTGGCGCTGTTTTACAACACTAAAGTCTAGATTGGTGCACAAAAGCACTAATATGGACATACCTACAAAACCTTTGTTTTTGTAGGGAATATGGATTTGGATTATTTTAGATCTCTACTTATTGCACGTTACTTCAACATAGTTTGCAAAAATTGAAAAATAGGCAGTCGTTATGCTTAACATTTTGTATGCTTATTTAAGCTTAATTTACTTAATATGTCCTAGAATTCCATCAAGCTGGTCAAGACTGGAAAAGTTAATCACTAACTTTCCTTTACCTTTCGCATTATGCGCAATACTGACTGGAGCACCTAGATTTTCAGATAATTCTGTTTGCAAACGCTGAACATCAGGATCTTCTTTAACCAATGGTTTTTCTTTAGCAGGTTCGAGTAACCGGCGAACTAAATTTTCTGTATCTCGAACTGTAAGACCTTTTCCGGAAACAATTTGTGCGGCTTCGTTTTGAGCATCACCTTCAAGGGCTAATAGCGCTCTTGCATGACCCATTTCAATATCGCCATGTTCTAAAAGTAATTTCACATCATCGTTTAGATTATTTAAGCGTAATAAATTGGTTACAGTCGTTCTGGACTTGCCAACAGCAGTCGCTACTTCTTGATGTGTAAGGTCAAATTCAACCATAAGACGATCAAGGGCTTGCGCTTCTTCCATCGCATTTAAATCTTCACGTTGAATATTCTCAATTAACGCAATAGCAACGGCTGATTCATCGGGCACATCTTTAATTAAACAGGGAATAACATCTAATTGGGCAATTTGAGAAGCGCGCCAACGTCTTTCACCGGCAATAATTTCATATTTATCTTCAGAAATCTGGCGTACAACTATAGGCTGAATAATACCCTGGGAACGAATAGAAGAGGCTAAATCTTCGAGAGCTTCGGATGACATATCTTTTCGCGGCTGATATTTACCAGGCTGCAAAAACTCCACTGGAATTTTTTGCAATTCACCTTGTTGCTCTGGTATTTCTGAACCGGTGCTTTTACCTGATTGACTGGTTGCCAATAACGCGTCGAGCCCTCTTCCTAACCCTCTTTTTTTCGCCGACATGTCTTCCTCTGTTTTAACTTTTATATTTGTTATTTATTTAGCTACTTTTGCAGCTTTTCCACGTCTTAATATTTCGCCAGCCAAAGCTAAATAAGCTTTTGCGCCTGTAGACGATTTATCATAATACATGGCTGGTGCACCAAAACTAGGTGCTTCTGCCAATCGCACATTTCTGGGGATTACTGTTCTGTAAACTTGGTCGCCAAAATGACGCTTAAGTTGTTCAGATACATCATTTGCCAACCTATTTCTAGGATCGTACATAGTACGCAGCACACCTTCAATTTTTAATTGCGGGTTAACCACCGATGCTAGTTTTTTAATAGTATCCATCAAAGCCGTGAGTCCTTCGAGGGCATAATACTCACACTGCATCGGCACTAATACCGAATCAGCAGCGGCCATAGCATTGACTGTTAATTGATTTAACGAAGGTGGACAATCTATAAAAATGTAGTCGTAGTAGTTTTTAACCGGTGCTAAAGCGTTTCGAAGTCTTACTTCACGAGCAAATACTTCCATCAATTTAATTTCAGCAGCGGTGATATCACTATTACCCGCAATAAGGTGATATTTTCCTGAAGTTTCTTTAATTAATACTTCTTCAATGGGCTTTTCTTCAATCAATAGTTCGTAGCAAGTGTTATCTACGTTGTACTTATCTACACCACTGCCCATGGTCGCATTACCTTGGGGATCGAGATCAATCAGTAAAACTTTGCGTTTTGTGGCCGCCATTGATGCCGCTACATTAACAGCAGTTGTAGTTTTACCCACTCCACCTTTTTGATTAGCAATTGCAATGATTTTGCCCAAGATATTTGTCCATTTTTTATTTAGAAGGCCAGAACAGAAAAGACATTTAATCGACTAAATATCTTGGAAATAGTTTCTAGCCAACTGATTGTTTTTTAATTTTGACAATGTGACGTTCGCCTTCAAGGCCTGGCACGTCCAATTTAATTGTTTCTTGCAAAATAAATCCTAAAGGTAACTCTTCAAGCTCATCTTTAGGAAGTTGACCTTTTAGTGCAAGAAAAACACCGTGAGAATTTACCAGATGTTGGCACCAGTGCAACATATCTTTTAACGAAGCAAAGGCTCGGCTCAATACGCCATCAATTTCTTCGCTAGGTTCAAAATCTTCAACTCTTGATTGTACCGGTTGAATATTGTCGATTTTTAATTCGTAAGCTACTTGCTTCATAAAACGTACACGTTTACCCAAACTATCCAATAAAATAAATTGTTTATCTGGGCACATAATAGCCAATGGTATACCTGGTAACCCTGGCCCAGTGCCTACATCAATATAAATAGTTTTATCTAAATAGGGGGCAACAACTATTGAATCAACAATATGTTTGATCACCATTTGTTGAGGTTCACGGACAGAAGTTAAATTATAAGTTCTGTTCCATTTATGCATCATCAATACATAATGAATAAGCTGCTGTTGGTGTTCTTCAGTAACTATTAAGTCACAATTTTTTAGGCTGTCTTTTAAAACAGTTAATAATTCGTTTTCTAGGGTGTGTTGATCATTCATTAAGCTGAAATTTTCTTATTATCTGCACTAGTACCGATTAGTAAGCCATGTTTTTTTAAATACACCAAAAGCAATGACACAGCGGCAGGAGTAATGCCGGATATTCTTCCCGCTTTACCGATAGTTTCTGGACGAGAATCGGTTAATTTGGCCACGACTTCGTTACTTAATCCTGAAATTTGACTGAAATCAAAATCCATAGGGATCAGGGTATTTTCATTACGCATAGTTTTAGCAATTTCGTCTTTTTGTCGTTCTATATATCCAGAGTATTTAATTTGAATTTCGACTTGTTCAGCGGCTTGTTCATTTTCAATTCCGGGACCAAAAGCTTCTATTTGCATTAATTTTTTATAGGTCATTTCCGGACGACGGATCAAATCTTCCAATCTATTTTCTTTAGTAACTGGATTTTTTAATAAAACATTTAACGCTTCTGTAGACTCGTGTGATGGATAAACCCAGGTAGATCTGAGCCGCTGTCTTTCTAATTCAATGGCTTCCAATTTTAGATTGAAATCTTTCCATCGTTGTTCGTCAACCAAACCAATTTCGTGACCTTTGGCCGTTAGACGGATATCTGCATTATCTTCTCGTAATAACAAACGATATTCAGCTCGGCTAGTGAACATACGATAAGGTTCTTTGGTGCCCATAGTGGATAAATCGTCGATTAATACTCCCATGTAAGCTTCGTCGCGACGTAATACAAATTCATCTTTTTGTTGTACTTGTAACGCAGCATTAGCGCCTGCTATCAAACCTTGTGCGCCAGCTTCTTCATACCCGGTTGTACCGTTTATTTGACCTGCAAAAAATAATCCATTGATAAATTTAGTTTCTAAGGTTTGTTTAAGATCTCGAGGATCGAAAAAGTCATATTCGATCGCATAACCAGGGCGCACAATGTGCGCATTTTCAAAACCAACTATGGAACGTACGAAGTCCATTTGAACGTCAAACGGCAAACTTGTAGATATACCATTTGGATACACTTCAATACTGTTTAAACCTTCTGGTTCTACGAAAATTTGATGGGAATTTTTATCTGCAAAACGATGAATTTTATCTTCAATAGACGGGCAATATCTTGGTCCAATACCTTCTATAACCCCAGTATACATAGGTGATCTATCTAATCCACCACGAATGATATCGTGTGTTTTTTCATTTGTGTGGGTGATGTAACAAGGGATCTGCTGCGGGTGATCACTGGCTTTACCCATAAATGAAAATACTGGAACAGGTGTATCACCATGTTGTTTCTGCATCACATCAAAATTAAGAGTACGTGCATCTAATCTAGCGGGTGTGCCTGTTTTTAAACGATCAACACGAAAAGGTAAGGCACGTAAACGATCTGCCAATGCGATCGAAGGAGGATCGCCAGCACGGCCTCCTTTATAGTTTTCCATACCAATATGTATGGTACCGCCTAAAAACGTGCCTACGGTGATAACAACGGTCTTAGCATGGAATTTAAGACCCATTTGTGTCACAACACCAACAACGCGATCCTGTTCAACGATCAGATCATCACAAGATTGTTGAAATAAGGTTAGGTTTTGTTGATTTTCAATAAGTTTACGAATTTCATTACGGTATAAGGACCTGTCTGCTTGAGCACGTGTAGCACGAACAGCAGGGCCTTTACTTGAGTTTAGTGTTCTGAATTGAATACCTGCTTTGTCGGTTGCCATAGCCATAGCACCGCCTAAAGCGTCTATTTCTTTGACTAGATGGCCTTTGCCTATTCCACCAATAGCTGGGTTACAAGACATTTGCCCAAGGGTTTCAATATTGTGTGTTAGCAAAAGAGTACTTGCGCCCATGCGTGCAGAGGCTAATGCAGCTTCTGTACCTGCGTGGCCACCACCGACAACGATTACGTCAAAGTGTTGTTGATAAAACATGCTTTACCTCTAAAACTAAATGATCAATGTTACCCACGTAAAATGGGTCGCATATTCTATATAGATTTTAGCGTAAGTAAAATGCTTAAAAACTATTCAATTAGTGTTTTTTGATCCCTTAATCTTTATAAGATCTCTTAGATCTTTGTTTATTATTACTATTATTAAGCAGCCATTTTTCTGTTAGTAAGTCACTATTATTTAATTAAATCAGATGGTTACAGAGCAGTAAAGTATGTTAATAAAGTTTGATCAAACTGGTATAAAGTGGGTATAAGTAGCTGTTTTATCCACAGGGTAGTTTTGTTGGAATTGTATTCAGTGGATATAAAGTAGTTTTACATGAGTTATACATAAAATAATCCACAACTAGTAACAAGTTTTGATCTAACTGTGTGTAACTTGTGATCAAATATTTGTAAATACACAGTTAGATCATGATTTATAAGGGAAAGATCAAAATAGACTAAATTTCTTTGATCTTGATGCTGCCACCGCTAGTTTTTAAAGTTAATTTTGGGCCACCACCATTTATTGATCCTCTAACGGCCATTTTTTTCACTTTTCCGTCTATTTCGAAGTCACTTTTTACCCGTCCACCACTAGTTGATGCATGAATATCTAGTTGAATATCTGAAAACAGGTAGGCAGTAATTGAGCCACCTGAAGTAGTGAGTTTGGCATCTTCTGTTAGTTGTTTATCGATTGTCACCTTAATGCTACCGCCTGATGTGTGTGCATCTAAATCACCGCTAATAGTTTCTGTGTGAATTGATCCACCAGAGGTATGAAGTTTCACATTACCAATTATGTTACCTACATTGATAGAGCCACCAGAAGTAGTAGCATTAAGCTCACCTATTAAATCTTCAACGGATAAGGAACCACCAGATGTATTTAATTTAACATTATAATTTTCTGGGATCAGTAGGCTAAATTTTACTTTAAGATTTCGAGGCCAACGATTTTTCTTTTGAATTTCGCCAATAATGGTTAGGTTGCCATTTGATAGTTCATGACGATAAGAAAATTGGTTTTTTTCATTATTTTCAATAGTAATTCTTAGCTCTATTGTTGCTTCATCATATGTTTCTATCTTGATTTAACCGTTGTCGGTTTTAACGGTTAATTGGCCGCCCAAATCTACATCGAACGTTTCGGAGAACGTTTCAGCAAATAGAGTAGTGGAATAAAATAATGCACAATAAATCAATATTGCGTTTAGGTAGGTAGCCAGTTTGAATGAGCTTTTCATTTTAAAATCCTTTGTGTAATCTTTTTAGTCAACAAAGGATGAGTCGCGGCTAACACCTAAAAAGTTTAAACCGATTGTTACTATACCCATACCACCTCAAAATTCCGAATTCAGCGGGAGTTTAAAGCGGTTTAGGCGAGGCGGCTATTTGAAGACATAGTGGTCTAAGTCAAAAATGGCCAACGAAGTATAAATCGCTTTAAAACCCGCCCGAAGGGAACGTCTTGGGCACTCCACTTCTTCGTTGCGCCAATTCAGAAGGTGGCCGACATTCAGTCATTGACGCGCCTTGAATTGAAGCGCCCAAGTCGTTCTGAAACGCGCATTTTGAGGTGGTATGGGTAGATATGTATTTTTTACTTAACCTGGTTTGGACGATAGCCCGATGTAGACTGAGGTTGTTGGGGTTCTGGCTGGGTAGGGATTATTTCTTTTCGTCTGCTTGGACCGGAAAATTTAACTTTATAGGTATCGTATTCTTTGATTGATTCAAAGCAATAACGGCCTAATGCGTTTTCTAATTCAGCAAGATTATGGTTGGTGATCATAATGCAATTTTTGTGATTAGCCAGTCTCTGTCTTAGTACATTGCCTAGCCAGCTTTGGGCGTTTTTCTTTAGCACACTTTCGTTAACGCAAACTTCATCAAGTATCAGTAAGTCCACATCGAGCAATTCCTGATTAATCTCACGAAACTTTTGTCCTACATTATCTTGAGCATTGTAATCGTAGGAAAAAAAGCGCATTTCTAATATGGTTGATAATTGTCTGTATAGAACCGAAATCTCATATTTTTCAATCAGTTCATGTGCAATGGCACCAGCAGTATGAGATTTTCCGCGGCCATAATCGCCGTAAAATATCATCATATGTGCACCGCTTTTGCGCCAGTTCATATCTTCATGGGCAGCGATAAAAGATTTGGCAATACTGACCGCTTCAATTACGTCATTGCTGTCTTCAATTAAATTAGCGAAAGTCCATTTTGCATTCAGTTCAGAGCGACCTTGAATGTCTTGAATTCGTTGCTTCTTACCCTCTCGTTGTAGCTGTTTAACATCGCGGTTAGCTAAAGCTTCGTACTCAGATCTTAAGTCCCCGTAATTAGTATAATTTTCAGGAACATATTGGCGACCGAGTGCTTTACCTAATCTTTGAATTTTGTCTTTAATGCTGTCCACGAGTTTTATTATTCCGATTATTTAAAAAATAAAAATTAACTAAGAATTTGTTTTACTATATTTGGCCACTAAATTTTTAGCGTTTTCGTCCGCAACTATACCTGCTTTTGTTTGCACTATTTGTTGACCTACTTTTTGCACACTTTTAAAACCATGTGCAAGACGCATTTTTTTCAAATTAAATACAAACCTTTGAGTCCATTGATATTCACTAAATTGAGACTCTGGTCTACCTAGCCAATAAGCAATAAAATCGCCTAACTCAGTTGTTGAGTAATCATAATCAATAATACCCACTAGTTTGGCTAAATCACTGATTAATTTTTGATTAGGTAGCCAATCAAGGTGCATTGTATGCCAATTTAGATGTAACTTTGAATACTCATCTACTTTCATTGTAATGAGAGGCAGGACAAGGGTTTTACCGTTAAAACTATGGTTAAGTTCTACCTCGTTCTGAAAATTCACTAAACCAACACTCAGTAACTCCTTTATTAAACTATTCACTTGCCGCCCTAAAGTGAATTTATCTTCTTTGGCATTTAAAATGGATAGTAACGACTTGTAGTTTAATACTAAGGATAGTCCGCTGGATTCATCAGCAGTTGGTTTTAATCCAAGGATATAAAGTATACGAGCGTCATTGCTCAAAGGCTGAAGCAGGGCGGTTTGTTCTGCTTTATTTAATTGCATAAAAATTGTTTCGGTTATTATGCTTATTGTTCATTATTTTTTAGCCAATTGTTAAGCCATGCAACTGCTGCGTCTTCCGGGATAGGATGATTGAGTACATCAATATGCAGAGCAGGGTGCAATAATGTTGCACCCCCACTAAGCATAATATTTTCTAATTGTATGGATCCATGGCAATAAGTATCATAACTACTATCCCCTAAACCAATGACTAAGAAAGTGTGTTTGGACAAGTTTTGGTTTTTTAATTGTTCAGCAAAAGGCTGAATATTATCTGGCAGATCACCGGCGCCATGAGTAGATGTACAAATTATCCAATTTGTATTGTGATCTAAATCCGCTAACTTTGGGGTTAGATGAATTTCTGCACTATGGGTGTTTTTTAACAAAACTTCTTGTAATGCATCGGCCACATATTCACTAGCACCTAATACACTGCCTACAATGATTTCAAACTTAGCCATTTATTTACTATGTCGTGTGTTTAATTTCAGCATTGTACATTGTGATTAAGAGATCAACACAGCTAATTCCGTCCCTATATTCCACCTAATATCACTATTTTATGATTGTTTATCACTTAACTATTTTAGTTATGCTGGTTTTAATCAATATTTTGCCTGAATTAGACAATTACAAATAGGCATTTTATGCAACGTCGCTATGATTTGGAATGGTTAAGAGTATTCGCTTTTGCTGTTTTGCTGTTTTGATTTTTTATCACATCGGTATGTTGTATGTGGCTGATTGGGGGTTTCACTATAAAAGCCAATATCAGAGTGAATTTCTGCAAAATTTGATGCTGTTGGTTAATAGATGGCGCTTGCCTTTACTATTTTTTATTTCTGGCGTCGCTTCTCGCTATTTATTGCAAAAGTATTCACTTATTCATTTTGCTAAGGCACGTACATGGCGTTTGTTATTACCATTATTGTTTGGTGTATTGGTGATTGTGCCACCGCTACTTTATGTAGAAATGACAGCAAAAGGAGATTTGAATATTGGTTATTGGGATTTTTACCGCGCCTTTTTTGATTTAGATAATTCATTATTTGCTAATTATCAGTCTGGGATATTGCCACATATAGATGTAAACCATCTTTGGTATCTGCGCGAGTTATGGTGCTTCTCATTGCTGCTGTTAGTTATTCATCCCTTTTTGACTTTGCTTAAGGTGGATAAGTTACTGGATTATGTTGGGTATAGGTTTGGTTTTGGAGCCATTGTATTTTTACCGGTTATTTGTTTATCAGTCGCTGCAATATGGTTATTTCCAGAGTCTGATGAAGGGATTAGGATAGCCCGTGGGTTTTGTTTCTTTTTGTTGGGTTATCTTGTTTGGCAAAGAGAAAGTTGGTGGCAGCCTATCTTAAAGTATCGACGACTCTACTTGAGTCTATCTCTAATAAGTTATGTAGGATTGTTATGTTATTACCATCTTTTTTGGTTAACACGCACTGAACCTCTAGTTGGTGTGTATGCAGGATTAGAAACGTTTTTATTCATAACCAATCGCTGGGTATGGGTTTTAGCTATTTTAGGCTATAGCTATGCTTACTTAAATAGGCCAAGTTCTTCATTAAGTTATTTTGCTCAAGCGGTTTACCCCAGTTATTTGTTTCATCAAAGTGTGCTTATAGTGGCTGCTTTTCTATTAACTCCACTAATGTTGGGAGCCTTCGTAGAAGGATTTTGGGTAATAGCGATAACGATTAGTTTTTGCTTAGTGAGTTATGAATTATTAAAGAGAATTAATATTATCAGACCACTAGTTGGTATATCGTCTGAAATTCCTGAAGCAGAATATTCATTATTAAATAAAATGTTTAGGCTAATAGGATGGGTATTAATAGTCGCCTTAGGGTATCTAATAATATTTTGAGAATGATTATTTTCGAAATACTATTTACCAATACAAAAGGAAGAAAATATTTTGCTGAGTAAATCGTCAGAGCTGAACTCACCAGTGATTTCATTTAGGTATTGTTGGGTGATACGTAGTTCTTCAGCAAGTAATTCTCCAGCAAGGTTATCTTCCAATTGATGTTTGCCTAAATATAAGTGTTCTGCTGCTCTATCTATAGCATCAAGGTGACGTCTGCGTGCGATAAACTGGCCTTCAGAGCTAGCATTAAATCCCATACAATCTTTTAGGTGATCAGTTAAATAGGTGAGTCCCTGTTCGTTGCTAGCAGAGAGCGAAATAACAGGGTAGTCACCGCTATCATCAAAACCAACAGATTCATTTGAAAGATCTATTTTATTTCGGATAACACTTAATCCAATATTTTTAGGGAGCTTTTGGTAGAACTCTGGCCATATTTTTTCAGGGTGAGTTTCTGTAGATTCAGTACTGTCCAACATAAACAACACGCGATCAGCTTGGTGTATTTCTTGCCATGCTCGTTCAATACCAATTTTTTCTACCTTGTCTGGGCTATCCCGTAAACCCGCAGTATCAATTATATGTAATGGCATGCCATCAATATGAATATGTTCCTTGAGTACGTCACGAGTCGTGCCAGCTATATCTGTCACAATAGCGGCGTCTCTTCCTGCTAAAGCGTTAAGAAGACTCGATTTACCTGCATTAGGTTTACCAGCAATAACTACTCGCATCCCTTCTCTAAGAAGTGCTCCTTGTTTGGTTTGCTGGCGTAATGTTTCAAAGGATTGAATAATGGTTTCTAAATCTTTTTGAATTTTACCGTCGCTTAAAAAATCAATTTCTTCATCTGGAAAATCGATAGCGGCCTCGACATACATACGCAAGTGAATCACCTGCTCAACTAACACATGTATTTGTTGTGAAAACGCTCCTTGTAGGGATTGTAACGCGCCTTTTGCTGCTTGTTGGGAGCTAGCATCAATTAAATCAGCAATGGCTTCGGCTTGTGCTAAGTCTAATTTATCGTTTAAGAATGCTCGTTCACTAAATTCGCCTGGTCTAGCAATACGTATCTTGGGTATTTGTAATATGGCATTTAGCAACATGTCTAATACCACTTGACCACCATGCCCTTGAAGTTCAAGCACATCTTCACCGGTAAACGAGTTTGGGGCTTTAAAAAATAGTGCTATTCCCTGATCAATTAGGTTGTTGTTTACATCAGAAAAAGGTAAATATTCTGCTTTGCGAGTGTCGGGTAACTTACCCAATATTGCCAGCGCAGATTCACTGGCTAGATTGCCAGATATTCGGATTATCCCAACTCCACCACGACCAGGTGCGGTCGCCTGGGCAACAATTGTTTCTTGTTGTGATGATAGTCCTGAAGCAGTCATAGTTTGTTTAGTCTCGGAAATTAGTAAATTGTAATGGTTGGTCTAAATCGGCACCTTTTGCCAATGCCATAACTTGCTGTAGGTCGTCACGTTTTTTACCTGTGACTCGTACTTGTTCACCTTGTATTTGGGCTTGCACTTTTAGTTTGGCATCTTTTATAAGTTTGATAATTTTTTTGGCAACTGGTTGTTCTATTCCTTGTTTAAAGGCGATCGCTTGTTTGTAAATTTTACCAATGTGTTGTACATCTTTTTCTTCAAAGGCTGCGGTGTCTACTGAACGTTTTACGCATGTACCACGCAAAATATCGAGCATTTGCTTGAGCTGAAAATCATTGTCAGCGGTCATAGTCACTATACTTTCCTTTAACTCGAAATTTGCTTGGACACCTCTAAAATCAAAACGAGTAGTTAATTCTCTATTTGCGTTGTCGACAGCATTAAGAAGTTCGGCTAAATCTATTTCTGAAACGATATCTAATGATGGCATATGTATTTCTCTGTCTTGGGTTTGTTGTGTTTATTGTATGCACAAAAAAGCCCGTTTTATACGATAATTAAGTATAAAACGGGCTTTTATTCTTTTAGAACTACTTGGTTTTTAAACCACGTTTTTCCATTGAAGCGTAAATTATCTTAGCTTGAATTAATGTAATAACGTTACTTATTAACCAGTAAAGTACTAAACCTGCTGGGAATATAAAGAAGAATAGACTCATAGCAACTGGCATAAACTGCATGATTTTTTGCTGCATTGGGTCTGTCATTGTCATAGGTTGTAGTTTTTGTAATAAATACATACTCAAACCAGTTAATACAGGTAATACAAACGCTGGGTCTTTTGCACTTAAATCAGTGATCCAGAATATAAAATCAGCATGCCTAAGTTCAACACTTTCAAGCAGTACCCAATACAAGGCTAAAAAGATTGGCATTTGTAGTAGTAGAGGGAAACAGCCACCCATAGGGTTGACCTTGTCCTTCTTATACATTTCCATCATAGCCTTTTGCATTTTTTGCTTATCATCGCCGTAGCGTTCTTTGAGTGCATCCATTTTAGGTTTTAGTGCACGCATCTTGGCCATAGATTCGTATTGCTTTTTGGTTAGGGGATACATAGCCCCTTTAACCACTATAGTAATGAGGATAATAGAGAATCCCCAGTTACCGACTATGCTTTGAATAAATTGTAAGAATGAGAAAAGTGGCTGAGATATCATAAACAAAAAGCCATAGTCTACAGTTAGGTCAAGACCTCTTGCGATACCAG